>NZ_AGVX02000217.1 GCF_000239155.1 Actinoalloteichus spitiensis RMV-1378 | reverse complement strand
GCGGTGGGTGCCCCCCCGCCGTTTCCGCCGGCGTTACCGGCCGGCGGGCGAGCGGCCGGTGAGCCACGCCCTGGGCGCGGGGGTGACCGGTGGCTGACGCGGTGCTGACGCGGGATCCGACACCGCCGCCCGGCGCCGACGGGCCGGGCGAGCCCGCCACCGGGCGGACGCGTCGTGCCCTCCGGACGCTGTGCGGCGTCGCCGCCTGCTGCTGGACGGCCTTCGTGCTGCTGAACCTCGTGGTGTCCGGGCGGTGGCACGTGTGGCTGGCCTTCTCGGTGATCCCGCCGATCGCCTACCTCGTCGGCTCGGCGGCGCTCGTGCTCGCGGTGCCCCTGGTGCGGGGTGGGAGGCGGTTGCTCGCGGTGGCCGTCGTCGGTCTGCTGGCGGCCGTGCCGCAGAGCGGTCTGACCCTGGGGGTGCTGGCGCCGGGTCCCGGGGCGGCCACCGGCCCCACCGTGACCGTGGTGTCCTGGAACACCGAGTACTGGGACCGCACCGACGACCCCGATGCCTTCTACCGGCACCTCCGGGGCCTCGACGCCGACGTCTACCTGCTCCAGGAGTACCTGGACTTCGTGGACGGACGCATCGTCCCGATCGACGAGCGGGCGGCCTTGGAGGAGCGTTTCCCCGACTACGACATCGTGATCAGGGACCACCTCGTCACCTTGTCCCGGCTTCCGGTGCTCGACGTGCCCACCGTCGGTCACCGCGACGTCCTGCGGGTGGACGTGGCGGCACCGGGTGGGGCGGCGCTGTCCACCTACAACGTGCACGTGCGAGCCCAGATGGACCCGACGTTGAGCCCGTTGTCCGGCGAGTTCTACCGGACGCTGCGCTCCCGCGACGAGCGGCGGGTGGCCGCCTACGAGGCGCTGCGGGAGAGCGCGACCCGGGACGAGCGCCCCGGGGTGATCGGCGGTGACCTGAACACCACGCCGGCCATGGGTGACCTGCGGCGTGTCCGGGACCTCGGTCAGGACGCCGCGGACGCGGGGTCCTCCGTCTACCCGGTGTCCTGGGACCTGCGCTCCGCCCTCCGGCTGTGGCGCTTGGACTGGATGTTCGTCCGCAACGGTGTCGTGGCCCACGACTACCGCCTGGAGGACCCGGCGGGCCTGTCCGACCACTCCGTGCAGATCGCGCGCCTCTCGGTGGGAGGGGACCGGTGAGCGGCCACGGCAACGCCCCGGACGTGGCCGGGTTCGACCCCGGCGGTGCCCACGCCGTCCCGGCACCCCGCCTCGGCGGGGAGGCGGCCGGGGCGACCGGGGGTGGCGCTGGGCCCGGCGGTCCTCCCGCCGGGGGCGGTGCGCCGGACCGAGCCGAGCGGAGGCCGAGGACACGGCTGGCGTCGCTGGTCGGCGCGGTCACCAGGTTGGCCCGACTGCGCTGGCTGCGGACCACGGTGACGGTCGGGATCCTGCTGGCCGCCGCCGTGTTCGTCGGGCACGGCATCGTGGAGCAACGCGACGAACTGGGGGCCGCGCTCGGTGCGCTCCACCCGGGGTTGTTGGCCGTCGCGTTCGTGCCCGTGGTGCTCGGGGTCGTGGTGACCGCCCTGTCGTGGCGCGCGCCGCTGGTGGCGTTGGCGGGCCCCGTGTCCGCACGTGACGCGGTGCGCCTGTTCGCGGCCGGGGCGATCGGGAAGTACGTCCCGGGAGTGATGTGGTCGGTGGTGCTGCAGGCCCAGCTCGCGGCCGGGCTGGGGATCACGGCGGCGCGGATCACGGCCGCCTTCGGCGTCTACCTGGCCGTGTCGGTGGCGACCGGAGCCGGGGTGGCCCTGCCGGTGGCGGCGGCCCGGTGGGAGGACGGGTGGCTGGTGTTCGGCGCCGTCGGCTGCGCGGTCCTGGTGCTGCTGCTCACGCCGTGGCTGCTGCGACTGGCGACGCGACTGGCCACCAGCGTTCCGGCGGTGCGGGCCCGGCTCGCGCCGGTGCCCCTGGGCCCGCTCCGCCGTTCGGTGTGGTTGTGCGTGCTGTCCTGGTTGGTCACCGGGGCGCACGTGTGGGTGCTCGCGGTCGGCCTCGGAGCGGACCCGGTGGCCGCGCTGCTGCCCTCGGTCGGCGGGTTCGCCCTGGCCATGGTGGCGGGCAGCCTGGCCTTCCTCGTGCCGGACGGCCTCGGGGTCCGGGAGGGCGTGCTGGTGCTGATGTTGAGCACGTGCCTCCCGGTGCCGGCGGCGGTGGTGGTGGCGACCGTCAGCCGCCTGCTCCTCGCCCTGGCGGATGTCACGCTCTTCGTCCACAGCTCCTGGTCGGGCCGACGGCGGGCGAGGCGGACGCCGTCCCCCGTGGCGGCCGCTCCCTCCGCCGACAGTGCTGCCCCCTCGATCTCCTCCTCGGGAAGTGATGCCTCATGACCTCAGCTCCGTCGCCGGCCGTGGACTACGACCTGTGCGTGGCGGTCAACTACTACGCCCCCTACGTCAGCGGGCTGACCGAGGTGGCCAGGGTGGTCGCCGAGGGACTCGCCGAGCGGGGCTGGCGGGTCGCCGTCGTCGCCGCTCGCCACGACCCCGCGCTCCCCCTTCGGGAGCGGTTGGGTGGCGTGGACGTCCACCGGACGCCGGTGGTGGCCACGGTGGGACGGGGCACGGTCAGCCCGTCCTTCGCCTCCACGGTGCGACGGGTGGCGCGCCGCTCGCGGCTGCTCCACCTGCACCTGCCCATGTTGGAGTCGGCGGCGGTCCTGGTCCCCCGGCTCCGGGTCCCGGTGGTCAGCACCTACCACATCGACCTGTGGCTGCCGCCCGGCCTGGTCAACCGGATCGCCACGGGAGTGGTGCGCCGGTCGGTGCGCACCGCGTTGCGCCGCTCGACGGCGGTCGTGGTGAACAGCGAGGACCAGGCGAGGCACTCGGAGCAGTGGGCGACGCTGTCCGCCGCCCGGCTCACCGCGATCCCGGCTCCGTGCCTGGACAGGTCCGGCGGTGAGCCCGGGTACCGGGAGACGACCGGCCCGCACATCGGTTTCCTCGGCAGGATGGTTCCCGACAAGGGCCTGGAGTACCTGGTGCGGGCCTTCGGTGAGATCGAGGACCCCGACGCGCGCCTGTTGCTGGGCGGGGACTACGAGACCGTCGCCGGTGGCAGCGTGATCGGGATGGTCCGGGCCGCGGCGGCGCGGGACGACCGCATCCGCGTGCTGGGGCTGCTGCGGGGCCGCGAGATCAACGACTTCTACTCCTCGGTGGACGTGTTCGCCCTGCCCTCGGTCGCGGAGTCCTTCGGCATCGCGCAGGCGGAGGCGATGATGTGCGGGGTTCCCTCGGTGACCACCGACCTCCCCGGCGGCCGGTTCCCGGTGCTGGCGACCGGGATGGGCGAGATCGTGCCGCCCCGCGACGTCCCGGCGTTGCGGGAGGCCCTCCTCGGCACGCTCGCCTGGGACGCGGCCACCCGCGAGGCGGGCCGCGACCGGGCACGCCAGGAGTTCGGGCTCGAGAGTTGCCTCGACCGCTACGAGAACCTGTTCCGCTCCCTGCTACCCCCCGCCGGCCACGGCCGGCGGGCCCAGCCCGTCCAGCACACTGACCGACACGAGACGAGGTCGTGAGAACACCGTGACGAACACCAGCGGCGACAACCCCACCGGTGGCCCCGAGGCTCCCGCGCTGTGGTTGGGCACCATGTACTTCGGCACCCGGGTCGACGAGGAACGCTCCCGGGAGATCCTCGACCGGTTCGCCGAGCGGGGCGGCCGCCACCTCGACACCGCGAACTGCTACTGCTTCTGGGCGGAGGGCGGCACCGGTGCCGAGTCGGAGGCCGTGCTCGGCCGGTGGCTGTCCGACCGGGGAGCGCACCGGGAGATGGTGGTGGCGACGAAGGTCGGCTCCCGGCCGGCCACCCTCGGCGCGCCGTGGCCGGAGGAGGCGGAGGGCCTGTCGGCGGCGGTGGTCCGCGAACAGTTCGAGCGCAGCGCCGAGCGGCTGCGCACCGACTCGGTGGATCTCTTCTACGCGCACGTGGAGGACGAGGCGACCGACCTGGAGGAGACCCTGGGTGCCTTCGCGGAACTCGTCGCCGCCGGCCAGGTGTCCCGGATCGGGTTGAGCAACCACCGCCGGGAGCGGACGGTGGCCGCGTTGGAGCTGGCCGACCGGCACGGGTGGCCCCGGTGCTCCCACCTCCAGCAGCGGTACACCTACCTCGATCCGGACCGGTCGGTCCCCTTCGGCCCGCAGCGGGCCTTCGACGACGAGGACCTGGCGCACGCCAGCGCGGAGGGCCTCAGCCTGGTCGGCTACTCCCCCCTGCTCTCGGGGGCCTACACCCGGCCGGACACCCCGCTGGCGCCCGAGTACCGGGGGGAGACCTCCGCCCGGCGCCTCGGGGTGCTCCGCGATGCGGCGGAGACCGTGGGCGCCACCGTCAACCAGGTCGTCCTGGCCTGGATGCTCTCCCGTGACCCGGTCGTCACCCCCATCGTCGGGGTGAGCTCGACCGCGCAGCTCGACGAGGCGGTGGACGGGGCCCAGCTCGTGCTGCCCGAGGAGGTCCGCGCCGCGCTGGACGCCGCCTGAGTTCCGCCGCCGGGGTGGGCGGCCGGTGCCGTCCACCGGGCCGGATGCCGGCGGCGGGCCCCGTGCGGGCCAGACCGGCATCCGGCCTCCCGGCTCCGCCCGCTGGCGGAGCGGTCGCCCCGGGCGGGGCGGGGTGGGTTCCCCTCGG
>NZ_AGVX02000218.1 GCF_000239155.1 Actinoalloteichus spitiensis RMV-1378 | reverse complement strand
CCGAGCTCCGCCCCGCCGCACCGGCCGTCCCGGCCCGTCACTCGGCCGGTGCCACCTCCTCGGTGCCGTTGCCGTCCGCGGGCTCCCCTCGGCTCCGCCGCCGTTCCGCACGGCTGGCGAGCCGCTCGCGGCCGTTCTCCACGATGGTGTAGAGCGCGGGGACCAGGGCCAGCGTCAGCAGCGTTGACGTGACGAGTCCGCCGATCACCACCAGGGCCAGCGGCCGCGAGATGAACCCACCGTCGCCGGTGATGCCCAGTGCCATCGGTACCAGGGCGAAGATGGTGGCGGCGGCCGTCATGAGGATCGGGCGGAGCCGGCGGCGCCCGCCCTCCACCACGGCATCCTGGACGCTCATCCCCCGGTCGCGGTACTGGTTGATGAGGTCGATCAGGACGATCGCGTTCGTGACCACGATGCCGATCAGCATCAGCATGCCGATCAGGGCGGGAACGCCGAGCGCGGTGCCCGTGACCAGCAGCAGGCCGACGGCGCCCGTGGCGGCGAAGGGCACCGACACGAGCAGGATGAGCGGTTGGACCAGGCTCCGGAAGGTGCCGACCATGATCACGAACACGATCGCCACCGCCAGGAACAGGGCCAGTTGGAGCTCGGCGAAGGCGTCGTCCTGGTCGGCCGTCACCCCGCCCAGCGAGTAGGAGGCACCGGCCGGGAGGTCGACGGCGTCGAGCGCGCGGATCAGCTCGGCGCTGGTGGCGCCGATGTTCTGCGAGGTCGCGGTGGCCGTCACGGTGGCGCTCCTGAAGCCGTCGATCCGCTTGAGCTGCACCGGGCCCTCCGCCTCGGAGACCTCGGCGACCTCGGCCAACCGGACCGGGCCAGCCGGTGTCGGCAGCGTCAGCTGGCGAACCTCCTCGGGAGTGGCGGGAGCCTCCACCGTGCGCAGGACGACGTCCCGAGGTTCCTCGCCGATGGTCAGTTCGCCGACCGGGGCGCCCCGGAACGTCTGCGCGACCAGCTGCCCGATCGCGCCCTCGGACAGGCCGCGCGCGGCGGCCGCCTCGCGGTCCACGGCCACCCGGATGCGGGGGACCGACTCACTCAGGTCGCTGGTCACGTCGGTGACGTCGTCGAGGCCCGCCATGGTCTCCCGCACGAGGTCCGTGGCGGTGAGGAGGTCGTCCTGGTCGGGTGCCTGCACGTTGACCTGGAGCTGGCTGGTGTTGAACCCGCCGCCACCGGCGCCGACGGTGATCTCGCCGACGTCGGTGAGCCCCGCGACCCGGTCCCGGACCGCACCCTCCACCTCGGTGGCGTCCGCGTCCTCGTCGAGGGTGAGCGAGAAGCTGGCGGTGTCGGAGCCGCCGCCGAACAGGGCCGCGATGCCCGTGCCGCCGCCGACGGTGACCTGGTAGGCGCTCACCTCCGGGATGTCGGCGAGCACCTCCTCGACCTCCCGGGCGGCGGCGTCGGTGGCCTCCAGGCTGGTTCCCGCCGGCATCTCCTGCCGGAGGCTGAGGGTGTTCTGCCCGGACGCGTCGAGGAAGTTCGTCTCCAACCGGGGGACCATCGCCACGGTGCCGACCAGGACCAGGGCGGCGATCCCGACGGTGGCCCACCGGCGCACCGTGGCGAACCGCAGGACCGGCAGGTAGACGCGCTGCAACCACGACCGGCGTTCGCGTTCGGCCGCCGCCGCCTCGATCCCGTCCCGGGTGTCGTCGTCCTCCTCGGGGGCGTCGTCACCCCTGACGCCGACCTCGGACCGCAGGAACCAGTAGGCGAGGACCGGGATGATGGTCAGCGCCACGAGCAGGGAGCCCAGCAGGGCGACCGCGCTGGTGAAGGCGAAGGCGCTGAACAGCTCGCCCACGATCCCCCCGGCGAAGGCGATGGGGGCGAAGACGGCGACCGTGGTCAGGGTGGACGCGGTGATCGCGCCGGCGACCTCGCGGACCCCGTCGAGCACGGCGCGCCGCCGGTCCGCGGTGTAGGAGAGATGTCGTTTGATGTTCTCCAGCACGACGATCGAGTCGTCCACGACCCGGCCGACCGAGATGGTCAGCGCTCCCAGCGTGAGCATGTTCAGGGAGAGACCACCCGCCCACATGGCGAGGAGCGCGACCACCAGCGACAGCGGGATGGACACCGCGGTGACGATGGTGGACCGGAAGGAGAACAGGAACAGCAGGATGACGAGGATCGCGAAGACGAGTCCCAGCGCGCCCTCGGTGGTGAGGCCCTCGATGGACCGTTCGACGAAGGGGGCCTGGTCGAAGACGACGGTCAGTTCGGTGCCCTCACCCAGGGCCCGTTCGAGTTCGGGGAGCAGGTCCTGCACGGCGCGGGAGACCTCGACCGCGTTGCCCTCGGGCGTCAGGGTGACGCTGATCCCGAGGCTGTCGGAGCCGTTGGTGCGGGTCAGCGAGGTGGCGGCGTCCTCGGTCTCGGTGATCTCGGCGACGTCCCCCAGCCGCACCGGCCCCCCGGCTCCCACGGCGTCCGGGCCGGGGGTGAGGGGCAGCTCGGCCAGCTCCTCGACGGAGGTCAGCCGCTCGCCCGTGTGCACCGTGAGGGTCCGGTCGCCGTCGGTGACCGCGCCGGCGGGGAAGGGGGTTCCGTTGGCCTGGAGCGCGTCGGAGATGGCGGCAGGAGCGAGTCCCGCCCTGCCCAGGGCGGCCTGGTCCGGTGTGATGGTGACGGTGGTCGTCCGGGCCCCGCTGACGCTGGCCTCCCGGACACCGGTGACGGACTCGATGTCGGGCACGACGACGGTGTCCAACCGTTCGGCGAGCCATTCCGAGTCCCTGTCGGACGTCGCGGTCAACACCAGGGCCGGCAGCATGTCGGTACTGCCGGCGACGACCGTGGGGTCGACGTCCTCGGGCAGTTGGAGCCGGTTGACCGCGCGCTGCATCTCGTTGACGGCGTCGCCGATCGAGGTGCCGTAGTCGAACTGGACCTGGACGGAGGACAGGTTCTCCGTCGACACCGAGGTCAGTTCGGACACGCCCCGGGTGCCCCGGACGGCCGTCTCGATGGGCCGGGTCACCTGGTCCTCGACGAGGTCGGGTGCGGCGCCGGGGTACGGCGCGATGACGGCGGCGGCCGGTAACTCCATCGGTGGCAGGAGTTCCTGCTTCAGCGATGGGATGGCGAAGGCCCCGGCCACCGCCGCGACGACCGCGATCAGGGCGACCAGGGCACGGTTGGCCAGACTGAGCTTGGCCAGCTTCATGAACGACTCCCCAGCAAGGTTCGTTAGCCTCGACCAAACATTCTGCCTGAGGCTAATGACTAACCCGATTGGGGGCCGCTGCTAGCGTCTGCCGTTGCCCGGCGGACCGTCGGCGCGAGCGGATCGAGGAGAACCGGTGGCCGCGGAGAGAGAGCTCCTGCTCGACCGGGTGGTGGACGCCCTTCGAGACATCCAGCAGACCTTCGGCGTCGTGGAATCGCCGCTGCTCCAGGTCAACCTGACCATGCAACAGCTCCGCACCCTGGTCTACCTGGTGGTCAGACGAGGTTGCTCGAGCCAGGAGCTCAGCCGCCTGCTGGGGGTCAGCTCCGCCACCGTGACCGGCCTGGTGGACCGGCTGGAGAGCCAGGGGCTGGTCGTTCGTCGACCGGACCGCGACGACCGCCGTGTCCGTCACGTGCTGCCCACTCCGGAGGGCGACGCGCTCGTCGCCGAGGTCCAGGACAGCGGCACCGCATCCCTGCGGACGCTCCTGGTGGACCTGGAGGAGAGGGATCTGCGGGACCTCTCCCGGATCCTGCTGCGGCTGCGGGAGTTGGCCTTCGCCAGGGTGGGGCGTGCGGGAGTCGCGGCGGAGGGGCCAGCGGCCGGGCGGCCGGACACCCCCGGGGACCCGCCGTGACCGTCCCCAGCGGGCGGGGTCGTGGGGCGGCCGGCGTCGTCACCGAGCCGCCCCACCGCCTCACGTCTGCTGTTCGAGCAGCGCGAACGCCATCTCCCCGTCCTCGTCGGGCTGCACGTCGAGGACCTTGTCCCTGAGGTAGTCCACCGCGCCGGGCGACAGGAAGACCCGCGCCCCGGCCTCGGAGCCGACCACCTGGTCCTCCTGGTCGGGTTCACTGCACAGCGCGACCGAGAGAGCCGCGCCCTCCTCGTTCTCGGAGTCCACGTCGAAGCGCAGACCGCTGGTGTCGGGCTGTCCTTCGGCGTCCTTGAGAGCGTTGATCGCCTCGGCTGCGGCGTCGGTGACGGCGAGCATCCTGCGTTCCTCCCGGATCGACGGCGGGCTGTCTCCGTACCGCCGCCACCGTAGTCCAGACGGATCCGGCGCGCGTTCCCGGCGGGTTGGGAGGCGCGCCGTCAGGAGTTCTCGGGCACACGCCGTGACGGCGGGGGCCGGTCCTGACTGGTCTGACCACCGGCCTGGGTGGAACTCAGCTGCAGTGGGACCCGCCGGTCACACCGGGCGATGGTCTCCTCGCGGTGTGCGATGACCAGGATGGCGGTGTCGGTGAGCGAGGCCAGTACCTCGGCGACGGCGGCGTCGGCGTCGGCGTCGAGGCTCGCCGTGGCCTCGTCGAGCACGAGGACCCTCGGACGGAGGAGCAGTGCCCTCGCGATGGCGACCCGGGCACGCTGGCCCCCGGAGATCCCGTACCCCCGCTCCCCCACCTCCGTGGCCAGACCGTTCGGCAGGCCCACGCCGGGCGCCAGCAGGCCAGCCTGGCGCGCGGCACCGACCACCTCCTCCCGGGACGCGCCCGGCCGGCCGAGTCGGATGTTGCTCTCGATCGTGCCGCTCAGCAGGTCCAGGTCCTGGGGTACCACGCTGATCGCCGCCCGGAGCTCACGGTCGGACAACCGGTGCAGCGGGACGCCGTCCAGGGTGATCTCGCCGGCGTTCGGGTCCCACATCCGGAGGGCCAACATCGCGCAGGTGGTCTTGCCCGCGCCTGACGGGCCGGTGAGGGCGACCCGCTCTCCCGGCCGCACGGCGAAGGACAGGTCGGTCAGCACTGCGGGACCGTCGTCCCGGTAGCGGAAGCTCACCCGCCGGAACTCCAGGCCGGTGGCCGGAGCGGCGCTGTCGAGCGTCTCGGGCTCGGTGGGTTCGAGCGTCGCCGATGGGCGGTCGAGGACCCCCGCGATCCGCGCGCTGGCCGCGCGCAGGACCCCCAGGTTGCGCAACAGGTCGGCGAGCTGGCTGACCGGGCCGAGGGCTGCTGTCGCGAGGACGAGCGCGACGGGGGCCAGGCTGGTGTCGATCCCCTCGGGCCGCAGGGCGACGACCCCCACCGCACCGAACACCCCCAGGGATACCAGGCAGTCCGAGGCGGCACGCTCCACACCGACCCGCGCGCCGATCCGCGTCTGGACCGAGGTGAGGTGGCGGGTCCGCGCGGCCAGCCGGACGCGACGGCGGTCCAGCGCGTTGGCGGCGGCCAGCTCGCGCAGACCCTGCACGGTGTCCACGACGTCGGCGTTGAGCTCGGCTCCGGCCGCCGCGAGGGCGCTGCCCTGTGCGCGTCCGGACCGGAAGAGCCAGGGGAGCAACGCCGTGCACACGACCAGCGGGACCCACACCGCCAGCAGCCAGGGGGAGACCTGGAGCGAGAGGACCGCGGTCAGGAGCACCATGAGCAGGCTGGAGACACCCTGGGCGACGGTGTGCGCGTAGAGCCATTCCAGCCGGTCGACGTCCGCGAAGGCGACCGACACGAGGTCGCCCGTACGTCGGGAGCCCGACCGGTCGGGAAGGCTGCGGGCCAGCGCGCGGAAGACCCGGCCGCGCAGCTCCGCGAGGAGCCGGTAGGCGAGGTCGTGGGCGACCCACGACTCCCGCCAGGTGACCGTCGCGGTGAGCACCGCCGCCACCACCAGGGGGACGGCCAGCACGGCGATCGAGGTGGAGTCCGACGAGGCGGTCCGGCCGGCCAACCAGGCGCCCAGCACCGCCAGCGCGAGCACGCCGCACTGGGCGACCGTGTTGCAGAACACCGTCCACACCAGGGGAGACCGCTGGGTGGCGATCACGGGGAGCATCCGCACGACGGGACTCCTCACGGCCGCCCCACCCGGTCGGTGGACTCGACGACGCGTCCCTGGTCGAGGGTCACGACGGTGTGCGCGTCACGCAACGCCGAGGCCCGGTGGGCGATGACCAGTCGGGTTGGGCAGCGGGGGAAGTCGGCCAGTCGGGAGAGCACCCGGTCCTCGGTGTCGATGTCGAGAGCCGAGGTCGCCTCGTCGAGCACGAGCACCGGTCGAGCCGCCACCAGGGCCCGGGCGATCGCCAGTCGCTGCCGCTGTCCGCCGGAGAGCTGGCGACCGTTCTCCTCCAGCACGGTGTCGAACCCCTCGGGCAACGCCTCGACGAACTCCAGGGCGTCGGCGGTGTGGGCGGCGAGGCGAAGCTCCTCGCGAGTGGCGTCGGGACGTCCCAGGAGCAGGTTCTCCTCGATCGTGCCGTGGAAGAGGTGGGTTTCCTGTCCCACCACCGTGATGCTGGACCGCAGCGCCTCCAGCGTGTAGTCCGGCAGCGGGACACCGCCGAGTTCGATGACCCCCTGCTGGGGATCGACCTGCCGTTCGAGGAGTCGGGCGACGGTGCTCTTCCCCGCACCCGACGGTCCCACCAGCCCCACGGTCCGGCCGGAGGGACAGCGCAGCGTCACGTCCCGCACGCCACCCCCCGAGGAGTGCTGGAAGGTGACCTCCCGGAGCACGAGGTCGGCGTTCTCCTCGGCGGGGGCGCTGCGCTGGCCCGTGTCGGGTACGTCCGGCCGTGCGGCGAGAACCTCGTCGATACCGTCCACCGCGCCGAGCCCCTGGTAGCCGGCATGCCAGTGCGTGGACAGGTCGCTGATGGGTCGGAAGCACTCCCGGGCGCACAGCAGGAACACGAAGACCGCCCCGGTCGGCTGCTCCCCGGCGAGCACGCCCTGGGCCGCGACCAGGACGGTCAGCGCGACTCCCAGGTGCAGGGCCAGCGCGCTCACCCCGGCCTCGACGAGCGAGACCCGCAGCTGGGACATGGTCAGGAGGCGCAGCCGTTCCGACCGGCCGGACAGCTCCGCCGCCACCCGGTCGGTGGCGGCGAACATCCGCAGCACGGGAACGGCCTGGGTGGCCTCGAGGTGGTCCGCGGTGAGCCGGTCCAACGCCGCCCACCGCTGCCGGCCGGTCCGCAGGAGCCGGGCATCCCAGAACCGTGGCGCGACGACCGCGACGAGCACCGCCACCGCCACCACCGCCGCCGCGGGGAGCGAGACGGTGAACAGCCACGCGACGATGCCGAACGGGACCACCACGACCACGACGAGTTGGGGGAGGTAACGGCTGTAGTAGGCGTCCAGTGCCTCGACCCCGTCGACGACGGTGCTGGTGACCCGGCCCGCGCGGTCGCCGGCCGCCCAGGCAGGGCCGAGCGCGACCACGCGGCGGAGCAGGTCGTCGCGGAGCCTGGTGCGGATGGTGACGCCACACCGTGCGATGAGGAGCTCCCGCGCCCACAACAGCAGGGCGCGGACCGCCAGGACGGCGAGCCCGACGCCCACCGCGGTCGCCACCGTCGGGAGGTCGTCGGCGAGCAGGGCCGTGAGCGCGGTCGCGACGCTCAGGGCCTGTCCGAGGTAGGTGGCGGCGATGAGGAGGGACGCCGCCGCCACGACCACCACCTGCCATGCGACGACACGCGCGAGCGCCAGCAGCCGTCGGTGGATCACGAGGAGAAGGCTTCGGGGTGCAGTGCTTCGGCGATCGCCCGCACCACCTCGATGTTGCCCAGCGTCCCCGGCATGGTGTCCGCGGAGTTGATGGCGATGAGCCGGCCCTCACGGACCGCGGTCATCTCCGGGAAGGTGCTCGTCAGGTAGGACGCGGTGGCCTCCTCCTGCTCCGGTCCGCTGACCTTGAAGACCAGCGCGTCGGGGTTCTCCGCTGCCAGGACCTCCGGCGTGATCTGGGCGGCGAAGAAGTTGGAGAAGGCCTCGTCGTCGGGGGAGAAGACGTTGTCACCGCCGGCGCGGTGGATCATGTCGTACTCGATACCGGCACCGATCGCCGACAACGTGCGCCCCTCGACGTAGACCTGGGCCACAGTGGGGCGTTCGGCCTCCCGGATCCTCTCGTCCACCTCGTCGAGGTCGGCCCGGCCACGCTCCACGAGTGCGGCGGCCTCCTCCCGCACCCCGAAGATCTCCCCGAGGTTCTCGATGTCGACGAGCACGTCCTCCACCGTGCCCTCCATCCGCCGCTCGGCGCAGCCGCCGGTCGCCACGTACGCCGTAACACCGGCCTCGTCGAGCTGCTCGAGGCTCGCGAACCCCTGCTCGGCGGTGAACTCGTAGGTCGTCGGGGAGAACACGAAGTCCGGTTCGACGGCGAGCAGGTCCTCACGGGCCGGCGGGGCGGCCTGCCCCAGCACGGGCACGTCGGAGGCCAGCTCCGCGACATCGTCGGGCAGCGGAGCGCTCTGGGTCTGCGCCTGCCCCACCAGCAGGTCAGCCAGCCCCAGCCGGAGCAGCAGTTCCGTGGGTCCCGGGCTCAGGCCCACCGCCGCCGTGGGCGGTTCCGCCACCAGGATCTCCCGCCCGCAGTTGTCGATCGTCACGCCCTCGCCCGGGGTGCCCGAGGGGGGAGCCGAGGAGTCCGCGGTCACCGAGGAACCGCACCCGGCGACGAGCACGACGGAGGTGAGCAGAACGGACGTGCGAGCGGCTGTCGAGGACCTCATGGTCGTTCACCTGTTCTCCCGGGACCGGGGTGGGGGGCGGGGGGAGCGAAGGCCAGCAGGGGG
>NZ_AGVX02000219.1 GCF_000239155.1 Actinoalloteichus spitiensis RMV-1378 | reverse complement strand
GCGGTGGTGGCGGGTGGGCACCGCGCCCACCCGCCACCGCGTGTTCCCACCGGTCCCGGGGAGGGACGGCACCCCGATCCGCCGGCCACTGGCCGGCCACCGGGTGCGCCGCGCCCTTCCGGGGCTCACCTCGTCGGCGGCACCCCCACTCCGGCTCCCTCGAACAGCAGGGAGTCCAGGTCGAAGCTGTTGTTCGTCCCGGTGCGGAACACCAGGTAGGCGGTGTGCGTGGTGTCGAGTTCCGGCAGGGCGGTGACCTCGGTCGACTCGTAGTGGGACCAGCCGCCGGTGTTGGGGACCCCGGTGGTGGCCACCAGTTCACCGTCGGGGGAGTCCAACCGCAGTTCGATCGACCCGCCCGAGGCGACCGAGGACACCCGGTAGCTCACCGCGTCGATGCCGACCAGGTTCACCGGGTCGAAGGCGATCCAGTCGCCGTCGCTGATGTCACCGACCCGCGCCCCCGACTCGGCGCTCTCGTCGCGGACCACCCGCACCCCGCTGGAGTCGGTGAAGTACTCCGCCTGCTTGTGCTTGGGCTGGAGGATCACCTTGTCGTAGCCGGTCAACGGCGGTGCCTGGTCGAACCAGCCGTTGTCGGTGTAGCGGGCGTTGAGCACGTAGTACAGGTTGGCGCCCTCCGGGTGGCCGCCGAGGTCCGCCGTGTTCACGGTGTTGGCGCAGCCGGGCAGGTCCTCGGTGGGGTGCTCGTGGTCGTCGTGGCCCAGCGCCGGGTTCACCAGCACCCGGTCGCAGTCGATGTGCCGGTCCTCGGCGTCGGTGACCGAGACCTCGTAGGACACGTCGTCACCGAACTCGATGAACCCGCCCTTGGGGGGCCAGTCCACCGACACCTCGGGGGTGGTGTTGCCGACGGTGATCTCCAGGTTGGCGTACGCACTGGCCCCGTCGGGGTTGGTCACCACCAGCTGCGCCCGGTACACGCCCCGCCGGGAGTAGCGGTGCTCGGGGTGGGGTTCGGTGGAGTCGATCACCCCGTCCCCGGTGAGGTCCCAGGCGAACTCGAGGTCACCGCCGCCCCGGTCGTAGCTGCCCTCGCTGGAGAACGCCACGTCCAGCGGCAGTCCGCCGTCGGTGCGGGACGCGCTGGCCACGGCGACCGGTTTGGGCTGTCCCTGGTTGTACTCGATGCGGTACAGCCCGGCGTCGGAGTTGCCCCCGCCGAACTGGCTGCCCCACTCCAGCAGGTACAGGGCACCGTCGGGGCCGAAGCCCATGTCCATCGGCTTGCGGAACTCCACGTCGTCGAGGAAGTCGTTGATCTTGAGCAGTTCGTGGTCCTCGTCGAGCCGGATCTCCTTGACGTAGTCGCGGGTCCACTCGTAGAGGAAGTGTGCTCCGTCGTAGTACTCGGGGAACTTCGTCTCCGACGGGTTGTCCGGGTCGTACCGGTACACCGGGCCGCTCATCGGGCCGCTGCCGCCGGAGCCCAGCTCGGGGAAGTGCGGCGACTCGTCGTAGCCGTACCAGACCAGCGGGGGCTGGGCGGGGGGCAGCTCGACCAGACCGGTGTTGTTCGGCGACTCGTTGACCAGGTTGTCGCAGTCGAACTTCTCGCCGACCTCACCGGTGTCGGGGTCGTAGGGGGCGTAGGGCTGGTTGTCGCCGTGGCAGAACGGCCAGCCGTAGTTGCCCGGTTCCTTCAGCAGGTTGTACTCGACCAGTCCTTCGGGGCCCCGGTCGGTGGTGGGGCCACCCCGGTCGGGCCCGTAGTCGGAGACGTGCAGGTAGCCGGTCTTCTGGTCCACGCTGAACCGGAACGGGTTGCGGAAGCCCATCGCGTAGATCTCGGGCAGGGTGTCCGCCGTGCCCGGGGGGAACAGGTTGCCCTCGGGGATGGCGTAGCCGCCCTCGTCCAGGGGTTGGATGCGCAGGATCTTGCCCCGCAGATCGTTGGTGTTGCCGGAGGTGCGGGCCGCGTCCAGCATCTCCTGGCCCTCGCGCCAGTCGATCGGGGCGTAGCCCTGCCAGTGCGGGGACAGGTTGGGGGCGACGTCGTCACCGACACCCAGGTAGAGCGTGCCGTCCGGTCCGAAGGCCAACGCGCCACCGGTGTGCCCGGGTTCCGGGTAGGTGCGGCTGCGGTAGGCGGGCACCTCCAACAGCACCTCCTCGGTGGCGGGTTCGAGGGCGTTGCCGGACACCGTGAAGCGGGACAGCAGGTTGACGTCCTCCTCGCTGTCGGCCGGCGAGTAGTACAGGTAGATCCAGCCGTTGTCGGCGAAGTCGGGGTCGAGGGCCAGGCCGACCAGGCCGTCCTCGCCGCCGGTGTAGACGTCGAGCCGGTGCGCGGTGGTCGTCGCGTTGGTGGTGGGGTCGAAGACCTTCACGGCGCCGCCGCGTTCGGCGAAGAACACCCGGCCGTCCTCGGCCACGCCCAGCTGCATGGGGTCGTTGATGTTGGTGTCCAGCGGGGTCTTCTCGAAGTACTCCCACACCGTCCCACCGCAGTCACCGGCCTCGACCCCGGCGGCCCACAGCGTGCCGCCGACGACGTGCTGGTAGAACTCGGGGTCGTCGGTGTAGGAGGCGATCTCGTGGCCCAAGGCGGTCGCCCACACCCGACCGCCCTCCGGGGTGTGGCACCAGGAGATGGGGTGGTCGGGCCCCATCGCGTCGCCGCCGGGGTTGAAGGTCCGTTCGTCGGCGTCGACGAGGACGTGCACGTTGCCCCGGGCGCTGAAATCGAAGTTGTACCACTCCTCGGGACGGTGCCAGCGGTCCGGGAGGTGCCGGGTCGAGGGGTGGACGCGGTCCAACACCCGGGCCGTGCCGTCCAGGGTTCCCGGTGAGTGGCTGGGCATGGACGGGCCGCCGTTGATCACCTCGTCCCACCAGGGGAACTCGTCCTCGATGCCCATGTCCAGGGTGTTGTGGATGGCGACGATGCCCCCACCGCCCCGCAGGTAGTCCTGCACTGCGGCGCGTTCCTCGTCGGTCTCCCACACCATCCCGGAGTTCTGCAGCATGATGATGACGTCGAACCGGGCGAGGTCCTCGTCGTTGAAGATGGCGGAGTCCTCGGTGTGCACGACGTCGAAGTCGTGCTCCTCGGCCTGCCGGTGCACCATGTCGATGCCGGCGGGAATGGAGTCGTGGACCCACCCGACGGCCTTGGTGAACAGCAGGGCGGTGAACTGGGGGGCCGCTTCCGCCTGTCTGGGCGGGGCGACCAGGAACAACGCTGGCACGAGTGCGGCCAGCACGAGGGTGACGCTGAAACGGCGGCGCACCGATCTCCTCCTCTGCTCCCGGGATGGTCCACCGCCGGCCGCCGGCAGGGCGGTCATTCCCGGTTCCCGGCCCCGGCGGGAGGCGGCACGAACCGCCGTCGCGAGACGACATGGCCGCGACGGGGGGACGACGTCCTTCGCTGGTGCCGAGCGAACCGCGGCGAATGGTCAGCCAACGGCTCAACCGTGACATGCGGTGGTAACCCGAGCATAGGAATCCCACATCGTGATGTCCATGACGAATTCACTTTTCCCCCGTTTTCCACCCTCATTTTCCGACATTCCTACCAGCGAAAACACGGCGGGCACGCCGCAGCCCCGGCCGGTACGGGAACCGCCGACCGGGAACACCTCCACCGTTCCACCGAATCAGGGACCGCGGTGCGCGCGATTACGCGACGACGATTGGGGCGTAATCGAATTCTCCTGCCGACGAATGGTTCCCCCTTCGTTCTCCTCGTGCCCACCCGGTATCGGGTGCCCGGCGGCGAGCGCACCTCGCGGGGCGGCGACCCCGGGTCAGCCACCGCCGGCCCGGGTTCCGGTGCCCAACCGGGTCAGGGCGCCCCGCAGGAACGCCAGGCCCTCCACGGCCAGGGCGTCCTGCGACTCGGCCAGCGGCCGCCACACCGAGGCGGCCCGGGCGATCGACGCGGTGTGCGCGGTGAACGACTCCACGCACAGCGCGCCCCGGTAGCCCACGTCCCGCAACGCGCCGAGGAACCCGGCCCAGTCCAGGTGGTCCGCGCCCGGCGTTCCCCGGTCGTTGGCGCACACCTGCACGTGCGCGATCCGCCGGCCGGCCGCGTGGACCGCGCCGGGCAGGCTCCGCTCCTCGATGTTGAGGTGGTAGGTGTCCACCATCAGACCGACCGCCTCCTCGGGCAGGCCGCGCAGGGCGGTCAGCGCCTGCTCGACGGTGTTGACCACGCTCGTCTCGTACCGGTTGAGCGGTTCCACTGCGAGCACCACGCCCCGTTCCGCCGCGTAGTCGACCACCGGCCGCAGGCCGGTCCGCAGCCGCGCGTAGACCTCGGCGCGTTCGTCCGGGTCCATCCGCCAGGCCACCCCCACCGGGGCGTAGGTCGGTCCGCCCACCACGCCCGAACCCAGCCGGACGGCCACGTCCACGCAGTGCCGCAGGTACCCCCGGGTCGCCTCGACGTCGGCGCCGGCGGTAACCAGGTCACGGCCCTCCGACATCACCGCGATCACCGCCGCGCACCCCAGGCCGCGCTCGGCGAGCACCTCGGCGGCCCGCCCCGGGTCGAAGTCACCCGGCTGTTCCACCGGGAGTTCCACCGCGTCGAACCCCCACGCCGCCAGCCGGGGCAGCAGCGCGGCCACCATCCCGTCGTCAAGGGGGGAACCCCAGATCCAGGTGTTGGCGCCCAGTGCGAACATGCCCGTCCCTCCGTCTCGAACCGGTCCTCCACCACGCCGGGCCACCCCACCCGCGCGGCGCGGCTGCTCACCCGCCCCAGGCGGCGGGGAAGTCTGGCAGGTCCTCGCAGCCGCACAGCGCGTAGTGCTGCGGGGGCATGTCCGGCTGGAGGTAGTCGTCGAGGGTGTCCTGGGTGATCACCGGCTGCGGCAGCACCCACCGTTCGGGGACCTCCTGGCCGCCGAGCACCCGCAACGCCGCCAGCACCGGCGTCCGCCACTGGAAGGTGGGGTAGCCGGGGGCGACCGCCGTCAGCCCCCGTTCGTCCCAGGCCTGGAGGAAGTCCTGCTGGTCCTCACCGGTGATCGGGGGGACCGGCACCCCGGCGTCCTCGAACGCCTCCACCGCCGCCACCGCCGTCGCGCCCGCGTCCATCCACACGCCGTCCAACCCGCCGAACCGCTGGATGTAGTCCGAGACGGTGTTCTTCACCGTCGCCGGGTCGTCCTCGGTGAACTGGACACCGACGACCTCCAGGTCGCTGTCCTCGAACACCCGCTCGGCCGCCGCCCACCGGTGTTCCAGCACGTCCACGCCGGGGGAGATCCGCAGCGCCAACACCTGACCGCCCGGTTCCACCGTCTCGGCCAGGAACTCGGCGCCGGCCGCGCCGTAGGCGTACCCGCCGATGGGGCTGATGAAGGTGACCGGGCAGTCGGTGTCCACGCCACGGTCGAACACGATGACCGGGAGCCGTTCGCAGGCGGCGGCCACCGCCGGGGTCAACGTCGCCGTCGTGTTGGGCGAGACGATGAGCAGGTCGCAGTCCTGACCGGTCAACGACTGGATGTCGGAGATCTGCTTGTCGTCCTGGCCCTGGGCGTCGAGCACGGTGAACTCGGCGATCTCCGGGTGCAGGTCCACCTCCGCCCGCATCGTCCGCCACCCCACGGACCGCCACGGGTTGAACAGACCGGCGTTGGAGAAGCACAGGTGGTAGGGGCCGTCCTGCCGGTACTCCTCGGTGGGCACGTACTCCGGGTCCAACGCCTGCTCCCACGGGCGGTCCGCCGGCCCGTCCGGGACGGCGTCCCGCAGTGCCAGCTGCCGGTCGTACTCCGCCTGGTCGAAGAACTCGGAGTCGGTGGCGTCCGCCTCCGTCCCGTCCCCGGCGGAGGGGCCCGCCCCGGCGTCGGGGAGGTCACTCGCGCAGCCGGCGACCAGCAGCGCCACCGCCGCCACCGCCACCCCGACCGTCCTCGTCCTCGTCCTCGTTCTCATACCGGCTCCCTGACGGGTTGATGGGTCCTCCTGGACCGCCGCGACCAGGAGATCCCTCCGACCGCGACGGCGGTGATGACGATGACGCCCTGCACGGCCGACTCCCACGCGCCGGACACCCCCAGCAGGGTCAGCAGGGTGAACAGGGCCTGGAGGGAGAAGGCACCGGCCATCGCCGCGACCACCGAGCCCCGGCCGCCGCCGAGGGCGACACCGCCCAGGACGACGGCGGTGATCGCCTGGAACTCGTAGCCCGAACCGGCCTGGGCGGACACCCCGGTGAAGCCGCCGACGAGGATCGCGGCCACCGCGGCGGCCACTCCGGACAACGCGAACGCCAGGGTGCGCAACCGGGCGACCCGCACCCCGGCCAGCCCGGCGGCGACGTCGTTGTCGCCGGTGGCGACCAGGGTCCGGCCGGTGTCCGACCGCATGAACAGCACGGCGGCCAGGCCCACCACGGCCAACACCACCACCGCCCACGGCAGCCACTCGGCGCCGGGGACCGCCGAGCGCCCCAGCATCCGGTAGTCCTCCGGCAGGTACCCGCGGGGCGCGCCCTGGGTCCAGAAGAACACCGCCCCCTGCAGGACCAGCATCATGCCGAGGGTCGCGATGAAGGAGGGCACGGCGAACACGGTGGACACGATGCCGTTGACCACGCCCACCAGCAGGCCCCCGAGGAGCAGCACGGCCACGACCACCAGCCACGGCAGGCCGGGGGCGAGGTTGAACAACTCGGCCGCCACGACCACCCCGGTGGTGACCACCGCCCCCACCGACAGGTCGAAACCACCCGAGACGATCACCAGGTACTGCCCGGCGGCCAGGATCACCAGCGGCGCGGACCGCCGGAGGAACGCCAGCAGCCGCTCGGGGTCGAAGAACCCGGGGTCGACGACCGCCAACGCGACCAGCAGCGCCACGAGCAGCACCAGCACCGGCGCCACCGCCCGCAGCCCGGCCAGCGGTGCCGGTATCCGCCGGCGGTGCGCCGCGTCGCTCACCCGCCCCGTCCCCGTCATGACCCACCCCGCATCCGGCGGCGTCGGGCATCGACGCCGCGCCGCGCGTAGAGAGCGACCGCGACGACGATGACGACGCCCCGGACGACGTTCTTGAAGAAGGGATCGACCGCGAGCTGGTCGAACACGTTGTCCAGGGTGGCCAGGATCAGCACCCCGCCGACCGTGCCGGCGACTCCGCCCCGGCCGCCCGCCAGCAGGGTGCCGCCCAGCACGACGGCGGCGATGGACACCAGGTCGTACTGCGCCTCCGTGCCCGCCCACGGCGCGCCCGCGCCCAACCGGCTGGCCAGGAACACCCCGGCCAAGCCCGCGCACAGGGCGCACAGCACGTGGGCGGTCACCCGGGTGCGGGTCGTGGGCACCCCGGAGAGGCGGGCCACCTCCTCGTCACCGCCGACGGCGTAGATGTGGTGCCCCAGCCGGGTGCGCCGCAACACGAACCAGGTGACCGCCACGGTGGCCGCCAGCAGGAACACCGACACCGGCACCGGGCCGACCCGGTCGTAGCCCAGGTGTTGGAACGAGGTGGGCACCGCCCCGGCCGGTCCGGTGTAGTTGTGCTCCAGGTAGCCCCGCAGGATCAGCGCCATTCCCAGGGTGGCGATGAACGCGTTCACCCCGAGCCGTGTGACCACGAGCCCGTTGCCCAGGCCGACGACGGCGGCCACGGCCAACGCGGCCAGCACGCCGGGGACGACACCGGCGGTCTGCATGGTCTGCGCGGTGACGAGGCTGGTCAGGCTGACCAGGTAGGCCACCGACAGGTCCAGCGACCCGGCCAGGATCACGTAGGTCTGCCCGACCGCGACCAGCCCGAGGGCCACCGAGTTCTGGAGGATGGTGACGGTGTTGCCCACCGTGACGAAGTCGCCGCCCCGCGCGGCGACCGCCAGCCAGCCCACCAGGTAGACGCCGACGAGGGCGAGGTAGACCACCCCCACCGGCCCGCCGAGCCGGAGCCGGGGCCGCCCGGCCGGTGCCACCGAGGGGGCCGTCACGCCGCCACCTCCGCGCCGGTGCTCAACCGCATGATCCGTTCCTCGCTGGGCCGCGCGGGCAGCTCCCCGCTGATCGTGCCGTCCCGGAACACCAGGACGCGGTCGCTCATGCCGATCAGTTCGGGCAGTTCGGAGGACACCATCACCACCGCCAGGCCCTGCCGGGCCAGGTCGCGCACGAACTCGTGGATCGCGGCCTTGGCCCCGACGTCCACTCCCCGGGTGGGTTCGTCGAGCACGAGCAGCCGGGGACGGGCGGCCAACCACTTGGCCAGCACCACCTTCTGCTGGTTCCCGCCGGAGAGGAACCGCACCTCCCGGTCGCTGGCCCCGGCGCGGACGTCGAGCCTGGTCAGCAGTTCGGTGACCGCCACCGGCCCCACCCCGGCCCGGCGGCGGCCGGCGAAGGCCGCCCGCAACACCAGCAGCGCGTTGTCCCGCACCGACTGCCGCAACACCAGTCCCTGCCCCTTGCGGTCCTCGGTGACCAGGGCGATGCCGGCGCGGATGGCCGCGCGGGGGGAGGTCGGCCGCACCGGCCTCCCGTCCAGCCGCATCTCCCCGGTGGTGAAGGGGTCGGCCCCGAACAGCGCCCTGGCGAAGGAGGTGCGGCCCGACCCTTGGAGACCGGCCACCCCCACCACCTCCCCGGCGCGCACCTCGACGGTGATGTCCCGCAGCCGGTCGTTGCCGGCGCCCCGGACGGCGAGCCGCACCTCACCGAGGTCGCCGGGGGCGGCCAGCGGCGGGTAGTAGTCGCGGAGTTCCCGGCCCACCATGAGCCGGACGAGTTCCCCCCGGTTGGTGTCGCGGGTGGCCAGGGTGCCGGTGACCCGACCGTCCTTGAGGACGGTCACCCGGTCGGCGAGGTCGAAGATCTCCCGCATCCGGTGCGAGATGTAGAGGATGGCGATCCCCCTGGCGGTGAGCCGCCGCACCAGGTCGTACAGCAGGCCCACCTCGTGTTCGGCCAGCGGGGCGGTCGGCTCGTCCATGACGAGGATCCGGGCGTCCCCGGCGAGGGCCTTGACGATCTCGACGACCTGTTGTTGGGCGACGGAGAGCCGTCGCACCAGGGTGTCCGGGTCGAAGGACACCGCTCCCACCTCGGCGAGCAGGGCCCGGGTGCGGTCGACCATCGCCGCGCGGTCCACGAGGAGCCGTCGCACGCCGCGTCCGACGGGTTCGCGGCCGAGGAAGACGTTCTCGGCGACGCTCCGGTCGGGCAACAGGGTGAGTTCCTGGTGGATGATGCCGATTCCGGCGTCGCGGGCCGAGGCGGGATCGGGAAACCGGTGGGGTACGCCGTCGATCTCCAACCGCCCCGAGTCGGGTTGGTGCACTCCCGCGACGACTTTCATGAGCGTGGATTTCCCTGCGCCGTTCTCCCCGACGACGGCGTGCACCTCACCTCGGGCGAGATCGAGGTCGACCTCGGTCAACACCCGGATTCCGACGAAACTCTTCGACATTCCGCGCACGGTCAGCACTGGTGTTCTCGAATGGTTCACCAAACCTCCGCAGGCCGTCCCTCGCCGTCACGGTAGAGGCTTTCGTCGGCGCAGGACAGAAGTGCGGGCGCGTCTCGTCGGGTTAACGGTTCCGCGTTTTCGTATCGTTCGGATTCGAGACGAACGAATGGTGGTCCCGTTTGTGGGGTGGTGTGCCGAACCGGCTCGTCCCCTCGGCGCAGACGCGCGCGGCGGACGGTGCAGTCGTGTCGGGTCGCCGTCGCTACCCGGGGTCACCGGAACCGCCGAACGAGCGATCAGCTCGTGTCCGGATGGGGACATCCCTCCTGGTCCGCCGCTTCCCCGGCGCGGTCGGCCGGCCGGGGAGGTGCCCGGGGGCCGGCGGGTGGTGGAGCGGGACCCGGCCCCCACCGGCGGGCCGGGGTGGGCCC
>NZ_AGVX02000220.1 GCF_000239155.1 Actinoalloteichus spitiensis RMV-1378 | reverse complement strand
CCGCGAGGACCGCCACGACCAGCGGCTGGGCCGCGGCCAGGGTGGCGGCCACCCCGCCGGGAAGGCGCTCGGCGGCCACGAACAGCAGGGGGAGGAACACCCCGATGTTGAGCACCCCCAACACCGCCGCCCGCATCCACCACACCCCACGCGGCAGCGCGCGAGTGATCGCCAACGCGACCAGCCCAGCCGGCAGGGCGCGCACGACGCCCGCGAACAGCGGATGGCCCGGGGGCAGCAGTTCGGTGGTGACCACGTAGGTCGTCCCCCACACCGCGGGCGCGAACGCCGTCGTGACGACACCCGCGACACCGGCCGCCGCGGGCACCGTGATCAGGTTTCTCACGACGACCAGCATCACCGCCGACGATCAATGAGTCCAACACATGGTTGTCATGGCATTGATCGACGATCACGATGGATTTCGTGGAACTTCACCAACTGCGGTATGTGGTCGCCGTCGCCGAGACGAACAACTTCACTCGGGCCGCCGAGCGGTGCCTGGTCGTCCAGTCCGCGCTCAGCCACCAGATCGCCCGCCTCGAACGGGAACTCGGCGCCCGCCTCTTCGACCGCACCAGCCGACGCGTGCGCCTGACACCCGCCGGCGCGGCGTTCCTCCCCCTGGCCCGCCAGTGCCTCGACGCCGCGGAACGGGCCGCCGCCGAGGTCGCCGCGGCGGTCGGCCAGGTGCGGGGGCGCCTCACCGTCGGGGTGATCCCCACCGTCGCCGCGGTCGACATCCCAGCCGCCCTGCGGGCCTTCCGCCAGCGGTACCCCCACGTGCGGGTCGCCCTGCGGGTCGGGCCCAGCGAACACCTCGTCGACCAGGTCAGGAACGGCGAGATCGAGATCGGGTTCCTCGGGCTGCCGGTGACGTCCCGACCAGAGGGCGTCAGGGCGCGGCGACTGGCCCAGGACCGGTTGGTGGCGGTGGTCGCGCCCACCCACCCCCTGGCCCACGAGGCCGAGGTGGACCTGGCCCGACTGGGCGCCGAACCGTTCGTGGACCTCCCCGGGGGGACGGCGGGACGAGCGCAGTCCGACCAGGCGTTCGCCGCCGCCGGTGTCCACCGCGAGGTCGCCTTCGAGGTGACCACGGTGGACGTCATGATGGTGCGCCTGGTCCGCCAGAACCTCTGCGTGGCGCTGCTGCCCTCCCGCTACGCCCCCCACCTGTCGGGGGTGGTCACGGTCCCGGTCCGGGACGCTCCCACTCGGGTGGAGCACCTCATCTGGAACCAGGGGACCCTGACGCCGGCGGCGACGGCGTTCCTCGCGGAACTCGACATCGCCCTCGACGACGGGCGCGAGTAGGCGGGTGCGTGGGAGCGCACCGGAGGGGGTGGGGCTCGTCGCGGTCGAGCCCCACCGACGGAGTCGTGGGCGGGGGACCGGATCGGGTCGTCCCGTGACGGCCACGGGACGACGTGCCCCGAGCTCGGTGTGCTGCTCCCTCCACCGGCGGGATCGTGCCCGTGACGCGGCGGCGGCCTCGTACCCCGGGCCCCACCCCCTCAGCTCACCCCGCCGACACCTCCGGGGGACACACTCCAACCACTGCTCGGCGCCGTACTCCTCGTACCGCTCGACTTCGGTGAACCCCAGCCGCAGGGCCAGCCCTCTCGCTCGTTCGTGGGCGGTCCGGGTGCGCAGCACCACCCGTTCGCCGGGCAGCGCGGCGGCGAACCAGCCGAGGACCGCCACGCAGGCCGGTGGCGTAACCCTGCCCCCACGCCTCGGGGAGGAACAGGTAACCGAGTTCGACCTGCCCGGTGACCGGACGGACCTGGCCCCCGTGCTCGGCGTCCCGCCGGTCGAGCGTGACCACGCCGATCATCGTGCCTTCGAGCTCGACCACGAAGGAGCCGGGCCGCCGTCCGGGTACCTCGGGCACCGCCCGTTCGAGTTCGGCGTGCGGGCGGGAGCCGCCGAGGTAGGTGCCCACCTCGGGCGAGGCGAACAGCTCGACGAACCTCGCGCGGTCCCGCGCCTGGGACTCGCGGAGCACGAGCCGCTCGGTGGTGATCGGGGCAGGAGGCCAGGTGACGGGCCCGAGCTCAGTCACACCGATCACGCTGACGAGGGGTACCGAGCAGGGGCTCGACCGGTGTCGCGATCGTGTGCCGACCACCCCTGACCGCTGGCGGTCGGCCGTCCCCGGGGCTCCGTGACCGCGTCCGAGGGAACCCCGCGCCGCGCCAGCGGCGGTCGGGCCACTCCGAGACCGGTGGGCAGGCGTAGCGGGGGTGTGCCCGCACCCCAGCAGGTGTCCTGTGGTCCGGTGCTCGCCCGCGTCGGCTGGGGCACGGTGCCGCTACCCGGTCGCCCCGTGGGGTCGAGGCGGCCGGGGTGTCCTCACTGGGTGGTGGTCGGGGGTTCGGTCAGGAACGGGCGCACCTCCAACCACTCGTGCACCGGTTCGCCCCCCGAACCCGGAGCCGCCGAGAGCTCGCCAGCCAGTTGGAGTGCGCGTTCGTAGGTTTCGACGTCGATCACCATCCACCCGGCGATCACGTCCTTGCTCTCGGCGAACGGGCCACTGGTGATCGGTGGGCGTCCGGGGCCGTCGTAGCGGACGAACGTGCCTTCGGGGGAGAGCGCCTGGGCGTCGACGAACTCGCCGGTGCTCCTGAGCCGATCGGCGAAGTCGTTCATGTACCGGACGTGAGCCTCGACCTCGGCAGGGGTCCACTGGACCATGGGCACGTCGTTGACCGAGGCCGGTGCCCCTCGGTAGTGCTTGAGCAGCAGGTACTTGGCCATCGTGGCTCCTTGTCGTGTTCGTGCGGGGGGCACGGAGCGTGGGCACGCGCTCGGCTTTCCTGTCTACACCGCCGCGCCGACGATTCCCCCGGTCGTCGATACCCGGCCGGCTTCCGGGGTCTTGGAACCCGCAAACCGTGGGGGGAGCCGCCTCTCGGCGCGCGAGGGGCACCCCGAATCCGAGTACCGCACATAAGCGCGATTATGCGCGGTGTGCGCGGCTGGCTGACCTGGGAACAGTATTACGTATCGTTTGGTTTGTCGCGACGAAACGAAATTAACGAAACGGCGTGGGAGAAGTGGGGGGTACGCGGGACGGGGCCAGCCGACCGGAACAGCGCATCCCTGTACTCGACCTCGCACCGTCGAAGCCCTGGGGTACGCCACGCGGTGACGGCACGACGCCGCGCCGGGCCCAGCCGCTGGCGCCCCAGAGGTGGGCTAGGAAGGGTGGGAGTGGGCCGGGAGTGGGGTGATCCTGCAAAGGAGGATCACCCCACGACATTTCGTCACGGTGACGGTGAATCGGGTGGTGGGTTCCCGCCGGGACCAGGGCTTTGCCTTGAGCAGCCGGGCCGGAGGGCACCAGCCGTACCCGAGCAACCCCGGCGCCGGTGCTACCGCCCGGCTGGGATCTGAGCAGCGGACACCAGCGGTCAGCGCCCTTCCCCCTGAGCAGCCAGCCGTCCTTCGACCGGCACCCGGGCGGCGGAATGTCCCAGCAAGGGTGTGGTCCAGGGCGACCGGCGGGGAGGG
>NZ_AGVX02000221.1 GCF_000239155.1 Actinoalloteichus spitiensis RMV-1378 | reverse complement strand
GACCGGTCGCCCGCGGCCCGCCGTCGTCCCCGCGACGCCGGTTGGTGTGCGGCATCGCACGGGTGAGACGAACGTATCGCCGGTCACACGGGCGCGACTAGAAGCGAAGTAACCCATTCGCGGGGCGCTCGCACCACCCGGACCAGCCGAACGGACGAGCAGAGGGGTTACCGTCAGGCACGTGAGCACCAGGGAAACGCGCAGCGAGGTACCGACCGGCCAGGCCAGGGGCGTGTGGAGCCGGCAGATGATGTTGCTGCTGGCGACGACGTTCGGTGTCTTCTCCGGCTTCTACCTCCTGCTCTCGGTGGTGCCCCAGTTCGCCGCGGCCAACGGGGCGGCCGAGGCGCTCGCTGGCGCGACGACCGGCGTCTACATGTTCGCCACGGTCGGGTTGCAGGTCTTCATGCCCCGCCTGCTCGCCCGGTTCGGGTACCGGACGTTGGTGGTGACGGGAGCCGTGCTGCTGGGAGCGCCGGCGCTGCTGCTGATCGCGTCCTCCCGCATCGACGTGGTCCTCGCCGTCTCCGCCGTGCGCGGCCTCGGTTTCGGCATCGTGACCGTCGCCTGCGCCGCCCTGGTCGCGGAGCTGGTGCCACCGCGGCTGCGGGGCAAGGGCTCAGGCCTCTACGGTGGCGCCGTCGGTCTGGCGGGACTCGGTGCGTTGCCGCTGGGTGTCTGGATGGCCGAGCACCTCGGCTACGAGACGGTGTTCCTGACGGCAGGGCTGGTGCCGCTCGTCTCGCTGTTCGCCGCGGTCGGGCTGAGCGCGCCCCGCCCGGAGCGGGACCGGGAGGCGGGTGGCCTGCTCAGGGCCTTCCGAACCGGCGGGCTGCGCCGCCCGTTCCTGGTGCTCACGGTGTCCGCCGTGGCCTCGGGGACCGTGGTGACCTTCCTCCCCCTGGCGGTCACGGGTGCCGGGGCCGTGCTCGTACCCGCCGCGCTGCTGGCCCAGCAGGCCTTCGCCACCGGGGGCCGCTGGGCGGCCGGGCTTCTCGGGGACCGCTTCGGCAACGGGCGGCTGTTGGTCCCCGCCGTGGTGTCCGCAGGAACGGGTGTCGGGGCCGTCGTCCTCGGGGATCAGCCGCTCGTGCTCCTCACCGGCATGATCCTCTTCGGGCTCGGGTTCGGTGTCGTGCAGAACGCCACCCTGGTGATCATGTTCCAGCGGGTCGAACGGCGGAACTACGGGCTGGCCAGCACCCAGTGGAACATCGGCTTCGACGCGGGTACCGGCCTCGGCGCGGTCGCCATCGGCTTGGTCGTCCAGCAGGCCGGCTACGGCGCCGGGTTCACGGTGGTCGCCCTGCTCGTACTCGCCGTGCTGCCGGCGGCCTGGCCGGACCGGGCCGCCCGCTGAGCACCCGGGTCGGGGGCGAGGACTGCTGGCGCGGCGGAAGGGACGGCGGGTGAACAGCCAGGGCCCGTCCGCGCAGCGCGGGGGTGGGTCCGGTCCTGGGGCCGAGGACAGCGGGCACGAGCGCGCCGGCCGACGGGGTGTTCGACCGGCGGGCTCGTGGCTCGGCTCAGAACTGGAAGAGGGCGCCGGTGCCGGCCGCCATCGTGCAGCGGTTCGACCACTCGGTCTCGTAGGTGACCGGCACGCCCGCCACCGTGCCCCGCGCGGAGACGACGACCGGCTGGTAGATCATCGTGCACAGGGCGTTGCCGTCGCCGCGGATCGCCTCCAGGTCACCGCCGGAGTTCCGCAGGTCGGCGCAGGCCGCCTCCGCGTTGGGGTGGTCGCCGCCGTCGGGGTCGCAGGTGAGCAGGACGGTCCTGCCCAGCGGGGACTCGTCGGCCTTCGCCGGGGTGACCGGGCGTACGTTCAGGGTCAGCACGGTCGAGGCCGGCTGCGAGGCCGCCGGCTCGCTGCCAGCGGCGGGAACCGCGCCGCCGAGAAGGGCGCTGCCCGCGAGGAACGAGCTGACGACCAGGTGGTGCAGAGCCATGTCGGTAGTCCTCCGTGTGTGGTGAGGGCGTTGTCGTGCCCGCCAGTGGATGACGGCGGGTTCTGTGCCGGCGGGGGCAAATCGGGTCTACCTGTTCGCCGATCCGACCGCGAGGCAACCACGGAGTAACTACTCGTTCGGGTTTAACTCATTCGGGTATTCGGGCGCAGCGTGACGGTAGCCGGCGTGAACGCATGCGGCTACCGCCACCGCGACCGGTTCAGCCCAGCATGGGAACGGTGGCTCGGTCGGTGGCCCGAGCGGACAGTTCCGCCTCGATCATGTCGGCGACGGCCGCCATTCCGAGTTCGTTGGGGTGGACGGGGAAGGCCGGACTCGTGGGAAGGACCCCCTCCACCCACTTGACCCCCTTCGGCTGGCACCAGTCGTGGCCCTGCGAGGCGCTGTAGGTGTCGACGTAGGCCGCACCTGCCCGGTCCGCTGCCGTCGCGAGCATGGCGTTCAGGGCCTGGTGCACGCCGTCGAGGAAGGCCGTGTCACCCCGCGCGATCGGTACCCGGGGGAAGCAGCCCTCGGTGCTGGGCACGATCGTCTGGTACCCGACGACCAGCACCGTCGCCAGCGGCGATCGCCGGGTGATCTCGGCGAGCGCCCGGTCGATCAGCGGTGCCGTGGCCTCGATGCGTTCCGCCAGCTCGTTCCCGCCGTCGCGGGTGTAGTGGCGCTCGCACGGGTTCCCGTTGGGGGCGGTGACGCTCCGCGCCGCGCAGGTCAGCACGATGTCACTGAAACCGATGTCGTTGCCGCCGATCTGCAGGGTGACCAGGTCGGTGTCCGGCCGCAGGGCGTCGAGTTGGGGAGCGTTGCGTCCAGCGAGGACGGACTGCGGCTCGTGGAGGTCCACCGTGGTCGCTCCGCTGCAACTGGCGTCGGTGAAGGAGTCCACCGCGAGCGATGCCCGGAGCACCGACGGGTAGTTCCGGGTGGACCGGAAACAACCGAGCGGATCGAGTCGGGGGAAGGGGATCAAGGGGCCGGCGGTGAAGGAATCGCCGAGTGCGACGTAATGGCGGTGGGAACGCTCGTCCTGAAGGGATTCCGCCGGTTCGCCTACGGCGGCCGGGGTGAGGAGAAGGCAGGAGACCAGAACGGAGAGTGCGACTGCGAACGGGGTTCGAGCTCCGCGCGGCGGTGAGCGGAAGAAACGGGTCATCGCGACTTCCTTGCCTGGAAGGAGGAATGTCCTTGTGATCGTGACCGCCGGGTGTGGGGGTGTCAACGATCAGCCCGGACGCTCGCCCGAGATGGCTACTGGGCGGTAGCTTGTGGAGGCCAGGGAGCGTCCAGGGAGCGGAGGCGGTGACGATGACGGCCGAGGCGTTCGTCTACGAGGCGGTGCGGACCCCGCGCGGTCGGGGCAGGAGGACGGGGGCCCTGCACGGGGTTTCCCCGGTCGAGTTGGTGGTGGGACTCGTCGACGAGCTGCGCCGCCGGGCACCTGGCCTGGACCCCGCGTTGGTCGAGGACCTGGTGCTCGGGGTGGTGACTCCGGTGGGGGACCAGGGTGGCGACATCGCCAAGACCGCCGCGCTGCTCGCCGGCCTCCCCGAGACCACCGCGGGGGTCCAGCTGAACCGCTTCTGCGCCTCCGGCCTGGAGGCGGTGAACGTCGCCGCCCAGAAGGTCCGCTCCGGCTGGGAGAAGCTGGTGCTGGCCGGCGGGGTGGAGTCGATGTCCCGGGTCCCGCTCGGCTCCGATGGCGGTCCGTGGGCCAACGATCCCGAGACGATGCGGCGTACGGCGTTCGTGCCGCAGGGCATCGGCGCGGACCTCATCGCCACGATCGAGGGTTTCGACCGTGCCACCGTCGACGGGTACGCCGTCGAGTCGCAGCGGCGCGCCGCCGCCGCACGGGCCGGGGGGTGGTTCGACCGCTCGCTCGTTCCGGTGCTGGACCGCGACGGCCGGGTCCTGCTCGACAGGGACGAGCACCCCCGCGAGGGGACCACGGTGGAGGCGTTGGGAGAACTGTCCCCCGCCTTCGCCGAGGTGGGGCGCGACGGCGGTTTCGACGAGGTCGCCCTGCGACGTTACGACACGCTGTCCGAGGTCCGCCACGTGCACACGGCCGGGAACTCCTCGGGCATCGTCGACGGGGCGGCGCTCGTCCTGGTCGGGGACGAGGAGGCGGGCGAGCGGATCGGTCTGCGGCCGAGAGCGCGGATCCTCGCCGCCGGGGTCAGCGGAGCGGACCCCACGATCATGCTGACCGGCCCCGGCCCCGCCGTCGACCGGGCGCTGGACCGCGCGGGGCTCACGATCTCCGACATCGACCTGGTGGAGATCAACGAGGCCTTCGCCGCGGTGCCCCTGAAGTTCATGAGGGACTACGGTCTCTCCCCGGATCGGGTGAACGTGGTGGGAGGCGCGATCGCGCTGGGCCACCCGTTGGGCGCGACCGGGGCGATGCTCCTGGGCACGGTCCTCGACGAACTGGAGCGCCGGCGCCTGCGGTACGGGCTCGTCACGCTGTGCGCGGGCGGAGGGATGGGGATCGCCACCGTGGTCGAACGGATCTGAACCAGCCGGCGCACCCGCTGGTGCGCGGCCGCGCCAGTGCCGGGCGCTCGAGGGCGGCAGTCGACGCTCCGGGACGACCGCCCGGGAGCGGGCGCGGTGGCGGCGTGGGGCCCTGGGCCGAGGCCGGGGGCGTGGCCGTCCAGGAGCGGCGCGCCAGTGGATCCGAGCCGACGGCCTGGTCGGACCACGCCGGACTTCCGAGGAGAGGTCGACCGTCCGGTGGTGCCGCCGTCAGCGCCGGGGCGCGCCAGGGGGTGGTCGGCACCGGCGCGGGGCTCCGGGTCAGAGGTCCTCGGGGGCGGCCTGCGCGCTCACCCAGTTGAGGTAGTCCTCGTTGCCGCCGATGATCGGGGTCGCCACCACCTCGGGAACCTCCCGGTCGTGGATCGCCTCGATGTGGTCGGTGAGATCGGTCAACCGGGACATCACGGTCTTCACGACGCACTGCCACTCCTGGGTGACCTGGATCAGACCCGCCCAGCGGTACACGCTGCTGATCGGACCCACCACCTGCGCGCTCGCGCCGAGCCCGGTCTCCACGATGTCCCTGGCAAGCCTGAGGGCGGTGTCCTCGGAGTCGGTGGTGGTGGTCACCTGGCAGTACGCGGAGGGCAGGGCCGGCTCGTTCGGCACCGCCGCCCCCGGCTGCAGTGGTTCGGGAATCGACACGCGCTGCTCCGTTCGGGTGGACGCGAACTGTCAGTGCCTCATGGTGCGGCTCCCCCGCAGACCCGGCAATCCGCACCACCCGGGCGTGGACGCGCGGAAGGGCGCCGGTCCGAGTGGACCGACGCCCTTCCGGGTGTCCTGCCGTCGGCAGTGCCGATCAGAAGCCGGCGTGGTGCGAGCCGTGCCCGCCGTGCGGGGTGCCCTTGCCCTTGTGGCCTTCGTGCTCGACCTCGATCTCGACCTTGTTGTGGTCGAGGATCGGGGCGTTGGTGCAGTCGCTGAGCTGGGGGGACGCGATCGGCACGATCACGCCGATCACCGCGGCCACGTTGTTGCCGCACAGCTGCACCGGCACGGCGCTGATGTTGTTGTCGTTGATCAGGTTGATGCCGTCGTTGTCCGCGGAGTCCGCGAACGCGGTGGCACCCAGCGTCATGACGCCGAGGGCGGCACCGGCGAGACCGCCGGCGAGACGAGCGGAGGTGCGCATTGGTGGGCCTTTCGATCTGGTGAAACGTGCTTGGTGTCGGCAGTCGCCGCCGGAGTGGGCGAGAGCCGGGAGTTCCCGGTGCGCGGCCGGCCGTGTGTTGGCGGTCGGCCGCGCACGACGGGAGTTGCTTTGGGGTGGCGGCAGCGTTTCTTTCGTCGGAAGCGCAGTAACGGTGACGCGCATTTCCGGCGGAAAGCTCCCACCGGGGGCCTTACGGAAGACGGCGTTGTCGGTCAGCCGGTTGACTCAGCTGGCCCGGGGCGTCTCGCCTCGGCCGGGGGTTTGTCACTTGCCGTGCTCGATCTCGATCTCGACCTTGTTGTGGTCGAGGATCGGGGCGTTGGTGCAGTCGCTGAACTGCGGGGAGACCAGCGGGACGATGACGCCGATCACGGCGGCGATGTTGTTTCCGCAGGCCTGGATCGGCACGGCGCTGATGTTGTTGTCGTTGACGGCGTTGATGCCGTCGTTGCCCGCGGCGTCCGCGAACGCGGGGGCGCTGAAGGCGAGAGCACCGAGCGTTGCCGCCGCGGTGGCGCCTGCAATACGAGTCGAGGTACGCACTGGTGTGCCTTCCTTCAGGAATTACGTGTGTGTGTCTGGCAGCGTCTCTGGGGAGGGCTCCCGCTGAGGCGCTGGGGGGATTCTGCCCCAACTCCGACCGGTTATTCATCCCCGTACGGCAGAATTGTGGGTTCTGTACCTGAAAGAGTGAATCTTGGTATTTTTCCCACGCTGGCGTTCCGTGTGGAAGATGGTTCGGAAAATGCGTGCTCAGGAATGTTGTGAGGGCAGCGCCAACCGGGCGAGGAGCCTATTCGCTCCTCGCCCGGTCGTTTCCGTGCGCGATTCAGTCGAGAGGCAGCGTCCCCGTCATCGGGGCGAAACCGGCCGCGTGCGACAGGACGTTCTGGGCGGTACCGAGCACCCCCGAGGACTCGTTCTGCTGCGTGTCCGCCGCGCCGGGCAGGATCTGCGGCCGCTCGGCGGGCGCGGTCGGGGTCTGCGGTTCCTCGTCCCGGCTGGGCGCCGCCTGGAGCTGCTCGGCTGGCGCGGGCAGGATCTGCGGGGTGCCGTCAGCCTGCTCGGACAGGAGGGGCAGCGTGCCGTCGGGCAGCAGTCGCTCCGTCGTCGCGGTCTCCCCCACGGGGAGGTGGGGGGCGAACTCCGGAACGTCGACCCCGGAGAGCAGCCGACCGGAGGCCGCGGTGCCGTTCTCCACCACGGTGTGCGGGATTTCGGCCACCTGCTGGCTACCGGCGCCAGCCGGGGACTGACCGGGCAACCCGGGCAGTCCGAGGTCGGGCAACCGCAGATCCGGCAGGATGCGGGCGTTCGCGTCGCCGCCGGCCTGGGCCGCGCCGTCGCCGTCGCCCTCCTGGCCCGGCAGCAGGTCCAGCACCCCGGAGAGGTTGTCGGACAGCGTGGTGACGGTGCTGGTCATGGGTGTGGACGGCGCGCCGACCTCTCCCGGCGTCTGCTCCTGGCGTGGCGCCGAGGTCAGCTCGGCGAGGCCGTTCTGCGGCACGTCGAACCGGTCGGTGCCCGGAAGCCGGTCGACGAGGCCCCTCGCGGCGGGAGTGGCTCCACGCACGTGTTCGCCGGCCGAGTCCGCTGCTCCGCGCAGCGCTCCGGCCGTCTCCCCCACGGTCCCGACCGCGTCCAGCTCGGCCAGGTTCCGCCGGGCCTGACCGGCGGTCTCGCCCAGGCCGGAGGCGGTGTCGCGCAGTGCCTCGCCGCCGCCGGAGACGACCCGGTCGGCGGTGTGGCCGACCACCGGCAGCTCCCGGACCGGTGGGGCGGCGAGGAGCCGGTTGACCTGGAGCTGTTGGGTGGACTGTCCCACCTGTTGGGTGACCGGGTTCAGGTCCAACTCGGGGGCGAGGTTGTAGCCCTCCACCGCGGTCACCTCGACCGCCGTGTCCACAGCGGAGAACCCGGAGTGCACCTCGGGGCGCTCCCACACGTGGGCGTGGACCAGCTTCTCGGACGTCGTGTCCTCCAGCATCCCGATGTTCTGGGGGGTGACGCCCACCTCGATGTCGGGCCTGGTGCGGGTGAGTTCGGAGAGCCCGTGGAGCTGCTCGCCGACCGCTGTGGTGAACGCCGAGGTGGCCCCCGGTTCGAGCGGGGACTGGGGGGACTGGGTGTCGCGCGCGATGCCGTGCGCGATCGCCTCGACGGCCTCGCCCGGCGCGGTGAGGACGTTGGGCATGCTGAGCTTGGCCTCGGTGTCGAGGCAGGGGACGACCTCGGTGCCGAAGGGGTGGTAGACGAGCGGGCCGCACGTGTTCAGCGGCACCTCCACGCCGAGCTCCTTGGGGACGTAGGGGAGGTCCGCGTTCCCGTCGGTGTGCTCGGCCGCGGCGGCGGCTCCGGTGCCGGCGCCCGCCGC
>NZ_AGVX02000222.1 GCF_000239155.1 Actinoalloteichus spitiensis RMV-1378 | reverse complement strand
CCGGGGTCGAGGAACGGCGGGGCGGGTGTGCCGACCCACCGGGCCCGGGCGGGCAGGGGCGTCGGCCGGCGACGTCCCCGCACCCCGGGGCCGCTGGCGGGGGCGCGCTCGTCCTTCCCACCGTCCACGCCGCCGCGCGGGAAGCCCTGATGCCGTGACCGTGCCCGTCCAGGGCCGCCCCGACGTCGTCGTGCTCGGCTGGGCGGCGGACCACCCGGGAGTCGTGGGACCGGGGGTCAGCGAGTGGACGGCACCCGTCGAACCCCGGCCGGCGCGTTTCCGGCCGAGCGGGCGGTCGAACTCCCTCCCGCGCCTGCCGGGAGGGGGCCTCGGGGCTCCCGCCGGTGCTGGCTCCCGCTGGGCGCCTGCCGGCGTCGACGGCCACCACTCGGGCGCACCGACCGGCCGCCCTCACCGCTTGGCGTCCTCGAACCAGTCCCGCGCCCCCGGGTGCAGGGGCACGGGACCGGTGGCGATCCCGGTGCGCACGTTGATCCGCGCCGCCTCGGGGCGGTTGGCCGCGATCCGGCCCGACTCGGTGAACACCACCTCGGTGACCAGGGTGGCCACCTGGTCCGCGACGTCGTTCCTGACCAGGAGCACGTTCGGTACGGCCACCGTCGGACAGGGCGGCACCCGGTGGTAGGTGGTGGCGGGGACCGTCGCCGGGATGTAGGCGCCACGGTGGGCGTCGGCCATCCGGTCGGCCTCCTCGTCCAGGGGCACCAGGCGGAAGGGGGCGACCCCGGCGAGGGTGGTGAGAGCCGGGGTGGGGATGCCGGTGAGGGTGAAGGCGGCGTCGATCTCCCCACCCGCGAGGGAGGCGGCGGACATCGCCTGGGGGAGTGGGAGCTTCTCCACCTCGACCCCCGTGAGGTCGAGCAGTCGGGTCACGATGAACTCGGTGCCGGAACCGGACGCCCCGATCGAGACCCGCAGGCCCGCCAGATCGGACAGGTTCCGCACCGGCGACCCGTTCAGCACCGCCAGCTGGAGGAAGCTGTCGTAGAGCCGGCCGATCGCCGAGACCGAGTCCGCAGGGCGGCCTTCGGCTCCCACCACCGCGTCCAGGCTGCACAACGCGAGCTGCGCGTCGTCGGAGGACAACAGCGAGAGGTTGTCCACGCTCGCGCTGCTCGGCAACGCCTCCACATCGGTGTCCGGCATCCGCTGGTCCAACGCCTCCACCAGCGCCCCGCCGATCTCCCGGAACACGGCACCTTCCGGTCCGGTCGCCAGGACCAGCCGGGGAGGGAACCCACGGCCGCCGGCGGAGCACCCAGGGAGGCCCAGGGCCAACGCCGTTCCGCCGACCGCGCCGAGGCGGAGCAGGGAACGACGGGACAGCGACGGCGCCGCGGAGCGAGGCTGGTTCCTGGGCACCACGGCAGGTTAACCCGTTCGGCGGGGCACACGGTGACGGCGAACACGCTCAGGCACGCACGACGACCACTCCGTGGGCGAGCGACACCAGGAGCGACCACTCCATCACCTGGTGTGCGCGTTATGTCAAGCGAATCTGAAGTTTCGTGTGCGTTTCTTGCCTGGTGTTACCCCTGTGCTCAGGATCACTCCTTGTCCCGGACGACAGATCAAGGAGGATTCGTGTCTGCCGACGACAGGAAGAGGAAAGAGGGGGCATCGCCTGACGACGCGATGTCGTCGGCAGTGGATACCGCCGTGGCGGGCACTGCGGCGAACGCCCCCACCAAGCCGAAGAAGAAGCGCATCTACCACCACCTCTACTTCTGGGTGCTGATCGCGATCGCCCTCGGCGTCGGAGTCGGGATCGCCTTCCCCGCGCAGGCGTCCGAGATGAAGTGGCTCGCCGACCTCTTCATCAAGCTGGTCAAGGTCGTCATCGCGCCCACCATCTTCTGCACGGTGGTCGTCGGGATCGCCAGCCTCGGCAACCTCGCCAAGGCGGGCGGCCTGGCGCTGAAGACGGTGCTGTACTTCAACATCACCACGGTGTTCGCCCTGGGCATCGGCCTGGTGACCATCAACCTGCTGAGGCCGGGCGCCGGGCTCGACATGGAACTCGACGAGTCGGCCGCCCAGAGCACCCTCGACGCCGCCGCGGCGACCGAGGCGGAGGGCTTCACCTCCTTCCTCCTCAGCATGGTGCCGGACTCGTTCTTCTCCGCGTTCGTCGACGGCCAGCTCATCCAGGTCCTGGTCCTGGCCATCCTCGTCGCGGTCGCGCTGTCCATGCTGGGTACCCGCGCCGAGCCGGTGATCCGCGCGCTCGACACCACCTCGCGGGTGTTCTTCGGCATCATCAAGATCGTGATGTGGGCCGCCCCCATCGGCGCCTTCGGTGGCATGGCCTTCACCATCGGCCGCTACGGCGAGCAGATCCTGGGCAGCCTGGCCTACTTCATGCTCAGCTTCTACCTGACCTGCGTCCTGTTCGTCTTCCTCGTGCTCGGCACGGTCTGCCGCCTGGCCGGCTTCAGCCTCCTCAAGTACATCCGCCTGATCAAGGACGAGCTGCTGATCGTGCTCGGCACCTCCTCCAGCGAGTCGGTGCTGCCCAGGATGCTGGTCAAGCTGGAGGCAGCCGGCGCGAAGAAGTCGGTGGTCGGCCTGACCATCCCCACCGGCTACTCCTTCAACCTCGACGGCACCGCCGTCTACATGACCATGGGCGCGATGTTCATCGCCCAGGCCACCGGCAACGAGGTCTCCGTCTGGACGCAGATCGCGATCCTGCTGTTCATGCTCGTCTCCAGCAACGGTGCCGCCGGCGTCAGCGGTGCTGGCCTGATCACCCTGGCCGCCTCCCTCCAGGCCTTCGACGACGTCATCCCGCTGGTCGGCATCGCACTGATCGTGGGCATCGACCGGTTCATGTCCGAGGGGCGCGCGTTGACCAACCTCACCGGCAACGGCATCGGGACCCTCGCCATCGCCCGCTGGCAGGGTGATCTGGACCGCGAGCGACTCGCGAAGGTGCTCGACAACCCCAAGCTCGTGGACATGGACGAGCTGATGAAGCTCGACGCCGAGGGCGGCCATCGGAGCGAGGGCTCCGGGGCGGCCGACCGGAAGGAGCCGGCCTCGACCAGCGCGTCCTCCTGACGCGCCCGCCGTCGCCGACCCGTGCGGAGCCCTGACGGCCACCCCCGGCGGGCGGGCAGAATGGGGGCCGACCAACACGGGTCGGTGACGGCGATGAGGAGCACGAGTGGACAGCGGGCAACTGCGCGGCGTGGTGGCGCTGGACGGGCCATCAGGCACCGGGAAGTCGACGGTGGCCCGTCAACTGGCCGCCGGGTACACCGCCCGGTACCTGGACACCGGGGCCATGTACCGGGCGGCCACCCTGGCCGTGCTGCGGGCTGAGGCCCCCCTGGACGACCCGGCCGCCGTCACCGAGGTCGTGGCGGCGGCCGAGCTGCGGATGGGCACCGACCCGGACCACCCCACCGTGTGCCTGGACGGGGAGGACGTCAGCGCCGAGATCCGGGGCCCGGCGGTGACGGGCGCAGTGTCCGCGGTCTCCGCCGTACCCGCGGTGCGGACGACGCTGGTGGGACAGCAGCGGTCGCTGATCCGGGAGGCGCTGAGCACCGTCGGTGGCGTCGTCGTGGAGGGGAGGGACATCGGTACCGAGGTCGCTCCCGACGCCCGGCTGAAGGTGTTCCTGACCGCGAGCGTCGAGGTGCGCGCCCGTCGCCGCAGCGCCCAGGACAGCGCTGCCGGGCGGAGCGTCACGCTGACCGCCACCCAGGCCGACGTCGAACGGCGTGACACCCTCGACTCCACCCGGGCCGTCGCGCCGCTGCGGGCCGCTCCGGACGCGGTGGAGGTCGACACCTCCGACCTCGACGTCACCGGGGTGCTCTCCCGGTTGCGGGCACTGGTGGAACAGCGCGCGCTGCTGGTCGACGCGGCCACCGGGCGAGGCACCCGGTGAACCGGAGCCCGTGGGAGCGCTGGTCGGCGCTGGGGGACGACCCGGGCGACGCCGTGCCGGAGGGCGCCTCGGCCGGCTGGTACCGGGCCGGACGGTGGGCGGGTCGCCTCGGCGGCGGAATCGGGTACCGGGTCCTCGTCAACGGTGAGGACCGCTTACCCGTCAGCGGGCCGGTCGTGGTCGTCGCCAACCACACCTCCTTCGCCGACGGGCCTCTGCTGTTCGGCCTGCTCGCCCGGCCGTCGGTGTTCCTCGTCAAGGAGTCGATGTTCCGGGGACCGCTGGGAGCCCTGCTCCGCAGGCTGGGCCAGCTGCCGGTCCGCCGGGGCCAGACCGACCGCGAGGTGCTCCTGACGGCGGTCCGCCGCCTGCGGGCCGGCGGCGTCGTCGGCGTGTTCCCGGAGGGCACGCGGGGCGCGGGAGCGGTGGACACCGCCCACCACGGCGCGGCGTGGCTCGCCCGGTCGAGCGGCGCGGTCGTGCTGCCGGTCGCCGTGCGCGGGACCCGCCGCGAAGCAGGATCCAGTCGTAGGCTGCGGCCGACCGTCCACGTATTGTTCGGGCAGCCCTTAACCTTGCCCGACGCTCGTGGGCGTGCGGGGTTGACCGCCGCCACCGAACGGGTACGTGAGGAACTGGCGGGCCTGGTGCGGGAACTCGACCGGCGGCGACTGCGGACGCGGGCCGGAGCGGTCGAGGGGCACCCCGACAGCAGCAGAGGAGAACGAACGTGACCGGCCTGGACGGTAGCTGGACCGACGAGGCCGACTGGGACCTCTCGGCGGAAGCCGGAGACGAGAGCGCTGACCAGGAGTCCGCGCTGCCGCAACCCGTGCTGGCCGTCGTGGGGCGGCCCAATGTCGGCAAGTCCACCCTTGTGAACCGCATCCTCGGGCGACGCGAGGCCGTCGTGCAGGACACCCCGGGTGTGACACGGGACCGCGTCGCCTACGACGCCCTGTGGAACGGCCGCCGCTTCACGGTCGTGGACACCGGCGGGTGGGAACCGGACGCCAGCGGGCTCCAGGCGGCCGTCGCCGCGCAGGCCGAACTGGCGATGAGCACCGCGGACGCCATCCTGCTGGTGGTCGACGCCACGGTCGGGGCAACGGGCACCGACGACGCCGTGGCCAAGGTGCTGCGCCGCTCCAAGCGGCCCGTGCTCGTCGCGGCGAACAAGGTCGACAGCGAGCGGGCCATGTCCGAGGTGGCGGCCCTGTGGGGTCTCGGGCTCGGTGAACCCTTCCCGGTCAGCGCCCTGCACGGTCGGGGTTCGGGCGACCTGCTCGACGCGATCCTGGACGCCCTGCCCACCACCCCGCGCGACTCCTTCGGCGGCCGGCCGGGGGGTCCCCGGCGGGTGGCCCTCGTCGGCAAACCCAACGTGGGCAAGTCGAGCCTGCTCAACCGGCTCGCCGGGGAACAGCGGGTGGTCGTCGACTCGGTCGCCGGGACCACGGTCGACCCGGTCGACGAACTGATCGAGATCGAGGGACGCCCCTGGCGTTTCGTCGACACCGCCGGCCTCCGCAAACGGGTCAACACCGCGAGCGGGACCGAGTACTACGCGTCGCTGCGGACCAAGGCCGCCATCGACGCGGCCGAGGTCGTCATCGTCCTGCTCGACGCCAGCGAACCGGTGACCGAGCAGGACCTGCGGGTCATCACGCAGATCGTGGAGGCGGGCCGAGCCCTGGTGCTCGCGTTCAACAAGTGGGACCTCGTCGACGACGACCGGCGCCACCAGCTGGAGCGCGAGCTGGACCGGGGCCTGGTCCGGGTCCCGTGGGCGGAGCGGCTGAACATCTCCGCCAAGACGGGACGCGCCGTCGGCAAGTTCGCCCCCGTCCTGGACCGGGCGCTGGAGTCCTGGGACACCCGGGTGCCCACCGGCCAGCTCAACGCCTGGTTGAACGAGGTCATCGCGGCCACCCCACCACCCGTTCGCGGTGGTCGGCAGCCCAAGGTCCTCTTCGCCACCCAGGCGCAGACGCGGCCTCCGACGATCGTGCTCTTCACCACGGGTTTCCTGGAGGCCGGCTACCGGCGGTTCCTGGAACGCCGGCTCCGCGAGACCTTCGGATTCTCCGGAAGCCCCGTCCGGTTGTCGGTGCGGGTTCGGGAACGCAAGCAGCGCAACAAGGGCTGAGGCGTCGGCGAACGCGAGGGCCGGGCAGCACGGTGCGAGGGGCCGGGGCGAGACCCGACCGGAGGAGGGGAGTGGCCCGATGGCGGCAGAGCCCGGCTCGGCGCTGCGCGCCTTCGCGGAGTGGACCATTCGCGGGTCCCGGCACGACGAGGCCGCCGGCAGCAGGATCGCCGTGTTCTGGCGGTGGAGCACCGCCCTGGTGTCCTGGCTGGCCGCCGTCTTCGCCGTGCTGCTCGGGCTGTGGGGCCTGCTGTCCCTGGTCTCCCCCAACCTGCCGGTGGCCGACGTCTTCGCCTTCGCCGGCGTGATCGCGCTGGCCATCCTGCTGGTGCTGGTCATGGGTGCCAAGAACCGGGTCGAGGTGCGGGAGCGGGGGCTGGTGGTGGTCAACTCGCTCGTCCGGTACTGGATACCGTGGTCCGAGGTCCGGGCCGTCGACGCGGCGGACGACGTCGCGGTGCGGCTGCGCGACGGCAGCGTGGTCAAACCGACGATCACCGCCTACTCGATGGCCAGCAGCCTGAGCGGCCGCCGTCTCCAGAACGCCGTGGCCGAGGCCGCCGAACAGGCCAGGAAGGCGGCCAGGGGCCGCCCCGAACGCCCGTTCACCCGGACGGTGGATGTGCCCTGGCGGAGCGCACTGCTCCTCGCGGTGGTGCTCTTCGCCACGGCCACGGCCGGCGTGCTGCTCGCGGCCTGAGCACCGGCGAGCCCCGGCGGTCCGGACCCGCCGCACATGCGCCCCGGGCCGGGCCAGCGACCGCGACCCGAGGCCGAGCGGGCCGAGCGGGCCGCGCGCCTCCTGGGCGGGCCCCTCGGCGCCACGGCGGGCGAGACGGACGATCCC
>NZ_AGVX02000223.1 GCF_000239155.1 Actinoalloteichus spitiensis RMV-1378 | reverse complement strand
GGGAGGGCGTAGGCGCGGACACGGCAGGCCCGGGTCGGGGTGGGGGTGAGGTGGGATGGCGGGGTGGTCATGGTCGTCTCCGTCAGGGTCGGTGGGCCGAGGGTGCCCGCCGGCAGTGGTGGGCCGCCTCGTCGAGCAGGCGCGGGATCTGCCTGCCGCGTCACCGTGGACCCCGTCGTCCTCGCTCCCCGGCCAACTCGGCACGCTCATCAGCTACGAGAACGAGGCAGCTCGGATCACGTAGATCAGCGACATCGTGCCGGGCCTGCTCCAATCTGCGGACTACGCCCGAGCGATGGTTGCTGCCACCCCGGGTCCATATCCGATGGCGGACCTCGTACTCGCCCGGATGGGGCGTCAGGCGTTGCTGCGTTCCCGGAATGCTCCCGTCTACACGGCCTACCTCGACGAAGTCGCGTTCCGCCGGGTTGTGGGTGGCCCGGCAGTAATGGCTGATCAGTTGGACCTGCTCATCGACCACGCACACGCCACCGTGCGCGTCATCCCGGAGGCGATCGGGCCACAGCCCGGTTGGATGATCGGCGGACGTGGGATGGGCACGATCCTGGAGTTCGCCGACGCGGATCCAGTTGTCTACCTCGAACATCTGGCCACTGGGACGTATCTCGACAGGCGGAGCGACACCTCGGTGTACCTGGAAGCGCTGGCTACGCTGTCCGCCGTGGCGATGACCCCAGACGACTCAGCCAAGGTCATCGCCTCGTACCGTGACCAGTACGAAAGGCAGGCACCATGACGGCACGTGACCGCCTCACCGGGTGGCGGAAGGCACGGGCGAGCGGAAGCCAGGGCGACTGCGTCGAAGTCGGTGGCGCGCCAGGCATCGCGGGTATCCGGGACACGAAGAACCGGGACGCGGGCACCCTCGTCGTTGATCGTGACGCCTTCGCCGCCTTCATCGCGGCGGTGAGGTCCGACCGCTTCTGACCCGACCGGCGAGACCCGTGCCCCGGCCGGCAATGTCCCGCTGACCGGGGCACACCCGCTGCTCTCCCTGGCCACGCCAGGTAGCGACGAGTTACGGCACCAGGAGAGGTCGCCGAGGCAGCAAGGAGCGCCTACGCCACCATGGCGGCCGAGGACGAGGGAAGGGTTGACCAGGAGGGCGGACCCGAAACCGTCGAAGTTCGGGAAACGGGACGAGTTCCCGTCGACCCGGCGGTACCCGTCCACCTGGCCTTGACCGGGGATGTCGAGCTGCGCTTCGACGCCGGCGAGAGGTCGGCCTTCCTTGCGGGAGTGGACGACGCTGTGTTCGACTCCGCCGATACGGAACGGGCTACGGTACGCGGAATCGGTTTCCGTGAGGTCGCCGGCGGAGCATCTGTGACGGCGCGGTTAAAAAATAATCGGGCGTGTGGTGCAGGCTTTGCGGCATGTCAGTTGGCGAGTTGCGATCCGGGTTGGCAGAGGTCGCTGAGCTGTTGCCCGTCGGCGAGGTCAGCGCGATACGTGAGAGCGTGGAGGCCGCATTGGCCGACATGAGTGAGGCGTGGCGTGGGAGCCGACACCCTGCCGCCAAGGCAGCGCCTTCCGCCATACGCGCCGCGTTGTCGGAGCTGGAGACGATTAACTCCGGCCTTGAGGAAATTCGGGTGGCGATCGGGTCCTACCTCGGGAAACTTTAGGCTGTCATGGCGGCGTTGAGCGAGGTCGTCGAGCGCTTGCGTGGCGTGATGGATCGCTTGCCTTCGGGCGCGGTCAAGGAGGCTCGCACCCGCGTATCGGACAGGGTGACACCGGCCTTCGCTGAACTCACGAAGGGGACGGCGAACCGAGATTTGCTGACCGCGCGAGTGGCGCTGCGGAGTGTCGCCCGCGGTCTTGAGCGGGTGGACGAGCTCGTCGAGGCCGCCCTGGTGCGTACCAGGGAATGGCTCGCCGAGCACGGTGAGCAGGCGGAGTCGCCGCTGACTCGGCGAACCAGCACGTCGCCGCCGAAGCGAGTGGATGACGTCGCCGCACGGGTGTCGAGGTACCGGGCCAAGCTGGATGACCCGTGACCATACGGTAGGCAGCTTCGAGGTTGGCGATTGGGTGATCAAAAGGATGGCGATACGGCGCTGTCCAGCGGGACACGACTGGAGTCGGGGCGGGCTGACCCCGCCTATACCGCAGCCGTGGAGAAGGCCCGCGCCCTCGGTCTCGCGCGCGGCGGTTTCGTGCCGGACATCGCGCGCCACATCGAGATCAAAGAGGCTTCGTCCATGAGGGCGGGCGAGACGCGTGCGATCGTGATCGGCAAGGACCCGTGCGGTATCGACCCCGTGACCAACGTCAGCTGCCACCGGTTCTTGAAATACTTTCTGCCACCCGATGCCACACTCATCGTCTACGGCCCCACCGGGCGTCCGTACCGGTACGAAGGGAAGCGCACGTCGTGACACTCCAAGCGCAGTACTGGGTCCACGAGCCCGGCCAGGCGCCAGTCGAGAAGGTCGTTGAACTCGCGACCGGTGACGACGTCACCGCCTTCGTGACGACACTCGCCGAGGAAGTGGTGAGTGATGCGATCCTGACCCACACCGCGCGCCCCCGTGTCGACACGGCGATTCCCGATGACGGCGCCCCGAGCGGTTATCTCACGATGCCGGATCACTCGGTCATCGCCGGCATCCATGGAGCCCGAGGAGCCCTCTCATACCGTGGTGACGATGGCCACGGCTCCGAGCCCGTTCATCTCTACAGTCGCGGCGATGGTCCCGAACGGCCGGTCCTGTACGAGACCGACGAGTTCCCGCCGCACTGCGAGATCGCCGTCGAGACCGTCGCCGATGCTCTGGTCGAGTTCCTCGACACCGGCAAACGCCCGCTCAACGTCGCCTGGCAGTCGGCGGCCGATCCGGCAGCGGGCTAGGTTCGTCCCACTCGCGGGTCTACTCGGGGCGCTGTGGGCAGTTCTCATCAGGGCGACCCCAGCCGGGGTTCACCGGTTGTTCGCGAGTGAGGACTGGCTGTTCGCGGAGCCGTGCGGTCGAGATGTTCGCGAGTGTTCCCCACGGTTCTCGCCTCGCATGTCGCCGACGAGATGGTGTCACGGAATGTGGCCTGGAACCAGGTTGGTGGCGGCCTCGCGGGACGGGTCACGGGTCGGCACACCGCACGGGCCGACGTTCTCGGCTGCGACCGACGGTGCGCGGCTGCCGCCTCCTCCGGGAGGACACGGCCCGCCGGAGGTGGGCGCCGCGCAAGCGCGACCCGCCCCGATGGTGGCGTTCCCGCCGGATGCGATGACCGCCGAACGGGTGGTGCTGCGAGGGAAGCCGGTGCCTGCGCGTCAATCTCCGTCATTGTCGACGGAGAAGGGGAAAGTAGCCGTCGTCAGGGCGACGAGGTCGGCCGCCGGCCTCCGTCCCACCAGCGAGCGCACAGTGCGAGGTGAAGGTGTTCACCCGACAGGAACGTTCCCGTCGCCGGCCGCGCGTTCTCGGGGCCGGTGCCCTCGGCCTGCTGCTGGCCTGGTCCTCCGTCGTGCCGACGACGCCGAGCGCCGAGGCGGAGCCGCCGCCGGCGGCCACGGCCAACGAGGAGGAGCAGTTGCGTGGCGTGTGGATCTCCAGTGTGTCCAACATCGACTGGCCCAGCAGGACCGGGCTGACACCCGAGGCGCAACGCGCCGAGTACGACGCCCTGCTGGACCGGGCCGTGGAACTCCGGCTCAACGCGGTCTTCGTCCAGGTCCGCCCCACCGCCGACGCGTTCTGGCCCTCCGAGTACGAGCCGTGGTCGCAGTGGCTCACCGGCACCCAGGGCGGCGACCCGGGGTACGACCCGATGGCATACCTGGTGGAGCAGGCGCACCGGCGTGGCCTGGAGTTCCACGCCTGGTTCAACCCCTACCGGGTCAGCACCCAGGCCGACCCGAACCGGCTCAGCCCCGACCACCCGGCCCGGCGGAACCCGGACTGGGTGTTCAGCTACGGCGGGCAGCTGTACTACGACCCCGGTGTCCCGGCGGTCCGGGAGTTCGTGCAGGACGCCATGATGGACGCCGTCGAACGCTACGACGTCGACGGGGTCCACTTCGACGACTACTTCTACCCCTACCCGGTGGCGGGGCAGCAGATCCCCGACGGCGACACCTTCGCCGAGCACGGTGGGGACTTCTCCTCGGTCGCGGACTGGCGGCGGGACAACGTCAACCGGCTGGTCCGGGAGATGGGGGAGCGGGTCAGGGCGGCGAAACCCGAGGTGGACTTCGGGGTCAGCCCCTTCGGGATCTGGCGCAACGCCGCCACCGACGACCGGGGCTCCCGCACCAGCGGACTGGAGTCCTACGACGCGGTCTACGCCGACAGCCGCCGGTGGGTGACCGAGGGCTGGATCGACTACGTCGCCCCGCAGGTGTACTGGGAGATCGGGCACGCCGCCGCCGACTACGGCGTCCTCGTCCCGTGGTGGTCGGAGGTGGTCGCCGGCACCGGCGTCGGCCTGTACACCGGCCAGGCCGCCTACAAGGTGGGCAGCTCGCCGGCCTGGGACGACGCCGAGTTGAGCGAGCACCTGACGCTCAACCGGCGACACCCCGAGGTCGGCGGCGACATCTACTTCAGCATGTCCTCGCTGCGGGGGAACGCCGCCCGCGCCATCGAACGGGTGGTGCGGGACCACTACTCCGACGCCGCCGCCGAGGAGGCGCCGTCGTCCTGACCGGGGAGGTGCCGGCGTTCCCCCGGGCGTGACCTCAGCTCGACGGGTCAGCCGGGGCCGCCGGCGTCGCGTACCGGGCGGACAGCGCGTCGTAGGCGGGTTTGCCGACCAGTCGCTGCCGCTCGCTCCACGGCGCCAGCTGGTCGGCCACCTCCGCGAGGGACCCCGTCTCCCGCAGCCGGTCCAGGGCCGTCGACATCCCCCGCACCGCGGCCTGGAGGGCGACGTTGGCGAACAGCGCGATCCGGAAACCCCCCAACTCCGACAGCGGGAGCAGCGGGGTGCGGCCGCCTTCCACCAGGTTGACCACCTGCGGCACGGGCAGTGCTGAGGGCAGCGCCCGCACCTCCTCCTCCGTCCTCGGCGCCTCGACGAAGATCATGTCCGCCCCGGCCTCGACGTACCGGTGGGCGCGGTCCAACGCGGCGTCCCAGCCCTCGACCGCCCTGGCGTCGGTGCGGGCGATCACCAGCAGGTCATCGTCCCGGCGGGCGTCGACCGCCGCCCGGACCCGCCCCACCATCTCCTGGGCCGGGACGAGCTCCTTGCCGTCGAAGTGCCCGCACCGTTTGGGCGCGGCCTGGTCCTCCAGCTGGATGGCGTCGGCGCCGGCGCGTTCGAGCAGCCGGACGGTCCTGGTCACGTTCACCGCGTTGCCGAACCCGGTGTCGGCGTCCACCACGAGCGGGACGGAGACCGCCTCCCGGATGGCCGTCACGTGGGAGACCAGTTCGGTGAGGGTCACCAGCCCGATGTCCGGGACGCCGAGGTAGGTGTTGGCCAGTCCGGCCCCGGTGACGTAGACGGCCTCGAACCCCCGGTCCTCGATGACGCGGGCGGCCAGCGCGTTGGCCGCGCCGGGGACCGCGAGCAGCGGGCCGTGCGCCACCCGGTGGCGCAGGGTGCTGGCGGTGGTCTGGGTCATGGGCGGCTCCTCACAGGCGGCGCGGCCGGGCCGCGCGGATGGACGTGACCACCGGCGAATGTATCCAACGTGCATCCACCCGGGGAGTGCCGCCGAACGGACTGGCGGACGAGGTCGCCCCTCCCCGCCTGATCACCCGGACCTGGCTCGCCCCCCGCACCCCTCTGCCCGCCGTCCCGCTCTCCGCGAGCCCGATCAGCGGCATCCCGGACGGCACGTGGCCACCCGGCCGGCCCTGCGTCCCGCCGTCCCAGCCCACGCGCGCGCGGGAAGACGACCGTCCCCTGCGGACCCCCGATCACGGGGGCGGTTCCCGCGCCTGACGAGGGGCCGCCCACGCCCTGGCCAAACCGAGCACCCGCCCGCCGTGCCACCGCGGTGTCCCGGCCACCAACCACCGGCGACGGATCGTGTGCCACCCCGCTGCCACCGACGTGCAACCCGCGCCGTCCGGTGTCCCGTCCTCGGAGCACAACCGCTTCCAGGGATGGTCATGATGACTCGACGCCTCGTGCTCCCCGTCCTCGTCGCCGCGGCCACGGCCGCGATGGTCGGGTGCGGCCAGGACCCCGTCCCCCCCGCGACCGGCGCGGATTCCCCAGCGACCGACGTCACTGCCCCGCGGACGGGACTCGCCGCCCTGGAGGGGGAGTGGCGGCTGGTCGGGGGGAGCACCGCCGACGGGCCGGTCGACGTGCTCGTCCACTACCCGGTCACCCTCACCGTCACCGAGGGGGAGGCGACGGGGAAGGCCGCCTGCAACCTCTACGGCGGGCCCTTCCACGCCGAGGGCGACGGCATCAGTTTCCCCTCCCTGATGCGAACGGAGATGGGCTGCGAACAGCCGGTGATAGACCTGGAGAAGACCTACCTCTCCGCCCTGTCCGTGGTCGGGCAGGCCCGCCACGACGGGGACGCGTTGGTGCTCACCGGGATGGACGTCGAACTGCGGTTCGAGCCCGTCCCGGAGTTCGCCGACGCCCCGCTGGTGGGCACCGACTGGGTCCTGGACACCGTCGTCACCGGCGGAACGGGCTCCTCCGCCAGCGAGTCGGCCTCCTCCACCCGAGGTGGTTCGGCGGTCACGCTCTGGTTCGCGGGTGAGGGCACCCTCACCGGCTCCACCGGCTGCCGGTGGTTCACCGGCACCTGGCGCGAGGAGGCCGGTCGAGTGGAGGTGGCGGACCTGGAACTGGAGGAGCTGGAGCCCGAGGAGCCGTTCTGCGACCACGACGCCACCCGGCGCCAGGCCGACCGCGTGTGGAGCATCCTCGACGGCGGTGACGAGGTCGAGATCGACGGCGACCGGCTCCGGCTGTCCGGTGCGGACGGCGGACTCGTCTACCGGACCAAGCGCTGACGCCCCGAGCCGACCCGCCACCCGCGAGTCCGCCCGATTCCCTCGGCCCCGAACACGGGACGGTTCGCCGGGAGCGCGGGCGAGGCGGATGGCGTTGGTGATCGCTCCGTCCGCCCTGGCGGCGGCACGGCCCGCCACCCGAGGTGTTCGAAGCCCTGACCCCCACCCGGAACCGCACACCCGACCGCCGTCGTGTCCCGGTCACCAACCACCGGGGTCGGGCGGTGTGCCGTTGCCGTCGTTCCCGACGTGCAACCCACGCGGTCGGGTGCCCCGTCCTCGGGGCACAGTCGCCGAAGGAATGGTCATCATGGTTCGACGCCGCACCGCTCCCGCCCTCCTCGCCGTGGTCCTGGCCGGAGCGGTCGGCTGTGGCCACGAACCTGGCGCGTCCTCGGCGCTCGAGGGGGAGTGGGCACTGGTCGCGGGCACCGGGGCCGAGGGACCGTTCGACCTCGACGACGCCGACCCGGTCAGCCTCTCCGTGGTCGATGGCGAGGTGCGCGGGACCGCCGCCTGCAACCTCTACACGGGGGCCGTCGACGCGGCCGACGACGGTGTCCGGATCAACCTCGACGGCGTGACGGCCCGGGGCTGCGACGGGCCGACGATGGACCTGGAGGCGACCTACCTCGCCGCCCTGTCCGCGGTCGGCGGAGCCCACCGCGACGGGGACGCGTTGGTGCTGACCGGATCGCAGGTCGAACTGCGCTTCGAGGTCGTGCCGGAGGTCCCCGACGCCGAGCTGGTGGGCACCGACTGGCTCCTCGGCTCCGTTATCACCGGCGAGACGGCCTCCTCCACCCACAGCGACCCGGCCACGCTCCGCTTCGCCGCCGACGGCACCCTCACCGGCTCCACCGGCTGCCGGGCGTTCACCGGCACCTGGCGCGAGGCGGACGGGCGAGTGGAGGTGGTCGACCTGG
>NZ_AGVX02000224.1 GCF_000239155.1 Actinoalloteichus spitiensis RMV-1378 | reverse complement strand
GGCCTCCCGCTCCGCACGGGCGGCGCGGCGCAGCTGGTCGGCCTTGCCCTGCACGGACCGGGCTCGCTCCTCGGCCGTGCGGAGGGCGAGCCGCGCGTCCAGTTCGACCTCGCGAGCCTCGGCCAGGCGCCGGGCCGCCGCATCGCGTTCCTCGGTGTCCGGCTCCTCGGCATCGGGTTCGTCCCGCGCCGAGGACAGCCGCCGTTCCAACTCCTCCAGGTCGCGCAGCGCGTCGCGGCGCGCCTGGTCGGTCTTGTCCCGCTGCGCCGTCAACCGGCTGACCTCCGCCTGCGCCGAGGACGCCGCCTGGCGCAGCCGGTTCAGCCGCTCCCCACCGCGAGCCCGGTGCACGCGGGCCTCGTTGACCGCCTCCTGGCTGGCCCTGACCTGGTCGCGGGCCGCCTGCTCCGCCTCCCTCGCCTCCGCGAGGGCGGAGGTGGCCTGATCCGCCCGCTCGACGGCCGCTTCCCGCTCCCGACGTGCCTCGTCCAGCGCCGCCTGCACCTCGATGACGCTCTGGTCCCGTTCCGAGCCGCCGCTCGCCCAGTTGGCTCCCAGGACGTCGCCCTCCGCGGTGACGGCGGTCAGTCCGGGCAGCGCGTCGAGCACCGCCCTGGCCGTGGGCAGATCAGCCACCACCACCACGTCGCGCAACGCGTGTTCCAGCGCGGGCCGCAGCGGTTCGGGCGCCCGGACCCGGTCGGCCGCCCAGCTGGCCCCGGCCGGCAGCGCCGGTCGCGGGGGTGGCTCGGCACGTGGCCCGTCGGCCAGCAGGAGCCCGGCCCGTCCGGCGTCCTCCGCCTTGAGCAGCCGCAACGCCTCCAGTGCCTCCTCGCGGCCCGCCATCGCGACCGCGTCGGCCACCGGGCCCAGCGCCGCGGCCAACGCGACCTCGGCCCCGCTGTCCACGGTGAGCAGCGATGCCACCGAACCGAGGAGCCCGGGGACGCGGTCGGCTGCGGCCAGGAGGGCACCGGCCCCGTCCTTGCGCCGGAGGCCGAGCGACAGCGCCTCGACCCTGGCCTGCCAGGAGGCGACCTCACGTTCGGCCGCCCTCTCCTGGGACACGAGTTCGGCCACCCGGTCCCGGGCCCGCTGGCGCGCTTCCGCCGCCTCGGCGGCCCGGTCGGTGAGCTCCCGTTGGTCCAGGGCCGCGACGTCCTCGGAGGACTCGTGCTCGGCGTACTCGGCGGCGGCGAGCTCCGCGCGCTCGACGGCCTCCTCCAGGGCGTCGGAGAGCCGGCCGAGCTCCTCCGTGGTGTCCCCGACCTTCCCCCGGAGCGCGTCCACCCGGCCGCTGAGCCGGGCCAGCCCCTCCCTGCGGTCCGACACCGCGCGGACGGCGGCCAGGTGCGCGCGCTCGGCCGCCTTCACCTCGGCCTCCAGGTCGGACCGCACCAGCTCGGTCTCGGCCATCCTGGTGCGCGCCTCGACGACCTCCTCCCGCAGCTGCTCCTCCAGCTCCGAGGTCCGCTCGGCCTCGGCCTCCAGTTCCTCCGGGTCCCGGCCCGGGCGCTGGTCACCGCTGGCGGCGGACAGGTGCCGCAGCCGCTCCTGGGCCAGGCGCACGGTGCCGCGCAGCCGCTCGTCGAGTGCGGAGAGCTGGTACCAGGTGTCCTGCGCGCGGGTGAGGCGCGGGACGTCGGCGGCCAGTTGTTCCTCGAGCTGGGTCTGCTCCGCCTGCGCGTCCTGGAGCATCCGCTCCACCTCGGACCTGCGGTCGCGGACGGCGGCCTCGTCCTGCTCGTCCCTGGCCAGCTCGGCGCGGGCGGTGACGAGGTCGTCGGCGACCAGCCGGAGCCGGGCGTCCCGGAGCTCGGCCTGGACGGTCTGGGCCCGGCGAGCGATCTCGGCCTGCTTCCCCAGCGGCTTGAGCTGCCGGCGGAGTTCGCTGGTCAGGTCGGTGAGCCTGGTGAGGTTGGCCTGCATGGCGTCGAGTTTCCGCAGCGCCTTCTCCTTGCGCTTGCGGTGCTTGAGGACGCCCGCCGCCTCCTCGATGAAACCCCGCCGTTCCTCCGGCTTGGACTCCAGGATCGACGACAGCTGCCCCTGGCCGACGATCACGTGCATCTCCCGCCCGATGCCGGAGTCGGAGAGCAGCTCCTGGATGTCGAGCAGCCGGCAGGCGTCGCCGTTGATCTCGTACTCGGTCGCGCCCTCGCGGAACATCCGGCGGGTGATGGACACCTCGGTGTACTCGATCGGCAGCGCCCCGTCGGAGTTGTCGATCGTGAGCGTCACCTCGGCTCGGCCCAGCGGAGGTCGACCGGAGGTGCCCGCGAAGATGACGTCCTGCATCGTCGCCCCGCGCAGGGCCTTCGCGCCCTTCTCCCCCATCACCCAGGTCAACGCGTCGAGCACGTTGGACTTCCCGGACCCGTTGGGACCGACGACGCAGGTGATCCCGGGTTCGAACCGCAGGGTGGTGGCCGAGGCGAAGGACTTGAAGCCCTTCAGCGTCAGGCTCTTCAGATGCACGGGGAAACGGACCTCTCGATCGCCACCGGGAAGCTGGGGCGTCGGCGCGCCCTGCTCGTCACGAGGCCGGCCTCGCGCCGGCCCCGGCGGAGGGGAGCGGGCGGCCGGTCGTCGACGGCCACCGCGGGAGTGCCCTTCCTGGACGCCTCACCCGCGCCGACCTCGCGGAGCGACCACGCGTCATCGGTCGTGGCGCGGGTCGTCACCGCGCTGCGAGCATACCCACTGGGCCCGAGGTCAGCGCCGCCGAACGGGCCCCGCCCGGCTCGGCGGCGGCGGTCGGAGGACGTGGTTCCACTGTCGGGCGTCCGCCGGACGGTTGAGCACGAACGCGGTGCGCGGTCGCCGCCTGCGTTCCTCCGCGCTGGGTCGGCGGGCTGCTCCGCCGGCGGCGGCGCTCCCGTGAGGGGCACCGCCCGGGATGGGACATCACGCGGCTCAGTCCCGTTCCGCCCGTTCCTCGAAGCCGGTGAACTCGCCCGTCGCCTCCCCCCAGCGCACCACCACCGTGTCCACCGTGCCGGGCGTCGCGTCGGAGCGCAGCAGTGCGAGCAGGCGGCCGGCGGCGTCCCTGGCCCCCTCGGCGACGACCGCCACCCGACCGTCCGCGAGGTTGGTCGCGTGGCCGGTCAGCCCCAGTTCCAACGCCCGGCACCTCGTCCACCACCGGAAACCGACGCCCTGCACCCGGCCGGCCGCCCACGCGTTGAGCCGAACGGCGTCCTCCGTGTCCCGCATCCTGTCCACCCCCGACATGCTGCCTGATCGAGTCCACCCGAACCGGGTGGAGTAGGCGACGCTGAGTCACTGCGTGGTTGCCTCATCCGTGGTACCGTCCCTGCCCGTGATCGGGCCACCGAGCAGACGCGGCGCCAGCACCACCGCCGGTCTGGTCGCTCTCGCGATCGGCGCACTCACCGCGGGAGCGCTGTCCCTCCCCCCGCTGTTGGTCGGCGAAGGGGACGGCGAGGCAGCCGGACCCGACGTCGCCGCCTTAGGCACGGCCGGGCCGCCGGCGGGCACCCCCTCCCCCGCTCCCACCTCCTCGGCGGGACGCGAGCCCAGCGCGGAGCCGTCCACTCCGCCCAGTAGCGCGCCGGCGAGCCAGGAGCCGGACGACGCGCCGGCCACGGCGGAGGACGGGGAGACCACCGGGGCCACCCCCGAGCCCCCGTCACCTCCTCCCGTCGAGGAGCCGACCACCCCGCCGGTGGTGGAGCGACCACCCGAGCCGGAGCGTCCGGCGGCACCCGGCGGTGGACCGCAGGTCGCGGCGGTGGTCGACCTGGTCAACGAGGCCCGGCGGGAAGCCGGCTGCGCCAGCGTCCAGGCGGATCACCGGCTCGTCGCCGCGGCGCAGCGGCACAGCGAGGACATGGCCCGTCAGAGCTACTTCTCGCACTCCTCCCCAGACGGTCGTGGTTTCGTGGAGCGGGCGAACGAGGCGGGGTACCCCCGCGCTGCGGGCGAGAACATCGCGATGGGGGCTCGCGACGCCAGGCAGGTCATGGACATGTGGATGGAGTCGCCGGGCCACCGGCAGAACATCCTGAACTGCTCGGTGGTCGCCATCGGAGTCGGCCTGGACACCGACGGTTGGTACTGGACCCAGGTTTTCGGAGGATGACGCTTGTCCACTCCCACTGAGGACGAGGAGCGGCCGACCGCCGCTCCCAAGGTGCTCCTGGCCGCGGTCGGCGTGGTCACCGCGACCGCCTTCGCGACCATCGCCGCGCTCGGTTCGGACTCCGGCCAGCTGGCCGAGCCCGAGCCCGTCAACCGCCAGGACGTCGTCGTGCGCAGCGACTTCCCCCAGCCGTCCGTACCGCCCTCGCCGACGCCGAGCCGGAGCTCCGCGCCCTCGGTGCCGCCGTCGTCGTCTCCGAGCGGCTCGGCAGTTCCCTCGACCGTGGAAGCCCCGGCCAACACCCAGGACGAGACGGGGGTGGGCGAGCCCGGTGGCGCCGAGGCCGACACCGGCCGCGAACCGGGCGCCCCCCACCAGCCGGCGCCCAACCCTCCGCCGGGCACCGGCGGGTCGGGTTCGAGCAACCCCGCCCCCACGAACCCGGAGCCCAGCAACCCGGACACGAGTGACCCGGGCACCGGTCCCCCGCCGGAGGAGCCCCCTGGGGACGGCGATGGTGGCAGCCCCGGTGGTGGTGATGATGAGAGCGGGCCATCCGAATCGTCGGACCCCGGTACTCCCAGCAGCAGTGGGGCGAGCCTTCCCGCCCTGAGCACCGGCCCCGCGGCTCCGGGGGTCGACGGCCCCGACGGGCACTGACCCGAGCGGGACATCCGGGGTCACGGGCCCCCACCCTGGTCGAGGGCGGGGCCGGTTCGCGCCCCGATGACCGGTGGCCCGGCGCCGCCCCTGCACCACCCGTGGCAAGGGCGGTGCAGGGCGGTCCCAGAACGGTCCGCCCCCACCGTGGTGGTCGCTCCGCCGGTGGCAGGGAGGCCCGGGGGTCGTGGATCAGGTCGCGGCGGGGCGGACCGGGTCCGCCTCCACGCCCGCCACCGGATCGGAACGGTCCTCCGTGCCGGAGCCAGCGCGCCGCTCCTCCTCGACCCCGGCGGGCTGGTCGGGCCTCTGTCCCCGCTCCCCCGGTTCCGTCCGGTCCTGCTGGTCCCGGTCGGCGTCCGGGCTTCCCTCCCGCTCCTCGTCCCGCTGGCCATCCTCAGGCCGGGTGTCACCGGAGCCGGGCCCCTGGGACACGCCGTCCTCGGGCTGGACGTCCTCGGGCACCGGCACATAGGGCAGGTCGGGGATGACGGCGGCCGGACGGCGAACGGGGTGTTCGACGCACTCACCGTCGGTGGTGACCTCCACGTGCGGGCGCGGGTAGGCGTTGTCCCTGGCGTGCTCGCGCCAGGGGTTCCCAGCGCAGTACTCGCGAGCGAGCTCGAGGGGCTGCCCCGACTCGTCGAACAGGTACACCTCGTCCAGCAGCTCACCGTTCCGGTCGAAGGGCAGGATGTTGGTCGGGGCGACAGGCCACCCGCCGTCATCGTGGTGGCTGGTGTACTGGATCGGCGCGCTGACCGCCGGCTGGGGGGCGCCCACCGCGAGCAGGCCGCCGAGCAGTCCGACCGCGAGCCCGTTGAGCGGCACCGCCACCCAGCAGAACCGGCGGTCCCGCCGGGAGCGCTCACCCAACCACACCGACAACGGCAACAGCAGCACCGCGCCCATCGCGACGCCCAGCGCGCCGCCATCCGCCAGTACCGCCAACGCCCAGCTCACGATGACGGCGCGGGCCACCCACCACCCTGGTTGCAGGCGTGCCGCGAAGGTGACGGCGGATGCGGGGGTGGACGAGGCCACGCTCCGCAGGGCACGGGCTCCGCTCTGGAACGCGCCCGTGCCGCGGACCAGGCTCACCTCGGCGTCCTGCCGCGCCAGCCAGGGGGCCGGGAGCACCGCGAGCACGGCGGCCACCGAGAGCAGGGTCCCCATCCGCTCCCAGTCACCCGGCCCGGCGATGCCCGCTCCCACCGCCACCAGGGTGGCGGCCGCCCCTGCCAGCAGCGCAAACAACGGCGGGGACACCGGCGTCGGTGGCTCCTCCGAGCTGGACCCGTCACCTCCTTCGCGCTGGCGGCCAAGGGCGATCCGACCGCCCACGACCGCCAGGACGACCAGGAGGGACACCACCGAGAAGAACAGGAGACTCCGGGGCATCGTGAAGCCACCCGTCACCACCAGCAAGAAGACGGCGACGAGCCCGCCGACCAGTACACCGGCGGAGGCCAGCACGTTCTTGACCAGCGACCGCTTCGGTGGTCGTGTCGCGTCCTCGACGGCGGAGCCGTACCCGACCGCCGACCGCAGCTCCCGTACGTAGTGCTCCGGCGGCCCCAGCCGTGCCTCCAGGCCGGCCTCGTCGAGATCGGGCCCCAGCTCGGCGACGACCTCGACGAGGTTGAGTTCGACGTCCTCGAGGATGTCCTCGGCCTCCGGCCCCGGCATGTCGCGGAGGCCCGCCGCGACCCGGTCGCGGTAGGCCAGGGCCACGGGCGGCAGGTCTGTCCTCACTGACACGCTCATTCCTCCTCGACCAGTCGTGTCATGATCCCGGCGAAGTCCCGCCAGGTCGCGGCCGACTCCTCCAGCCGGGTTCGTCCGGCGGCGTTCAGGCTGTAGTACTTCCGGTGCGGTCCCTCATCACTGGGAACGACGTACGAGGTCAACAGCCCGGCCTGGTAGAGGCGCCGCAGCGTCCCGTAGACCGACGCGTCCCCCAGCTCGGTGAGACCGGCCGCGCGCAGCCGGCGCAGGACCTCGTAGCCGTACCCGTCGTCGCCGCGCAGCGCGGCGAGCACCGCGAGATCCAGGACACCCCGGAGCAGCTGACTCGTATCCACGGACCCACCTCCGCCCCGGACACTACCACGCACCGCGTAGTAGTACCCGCGACTGGTCACCACGTCCCCATCTCAGCGCCACCCCCCGGCGGCGGAGCACGACCGCACCGGCTCGGGCGAGGGCAGGTCCGGCTCACGGGTGGTGGGAGGCCCGGTCGCCCACGGGCACGGCGAGACCGGGAACCAGAACACCCCCGCCGTCGCCCCGGGGCTCGCGTCAGAAGTGCGCGTCCGCTGGCACCGGCTGGCAGGCCGGGCAGGAGAAGGAGGAGCGGTTCATGAACGGGTCACGGCGCACGGCGGTGCCACACCGGCGGCAGGGGCGGTCCTCCTGCCCGTACACCGCCAGGGTCCGGTCGAAGTACCCCGACTCGCCGTTGACGTTGACGTACAACGCGTCGAAGGAGGTACCGCCGGCGGCCAGCGCATCCCGCATGACCCGCGCCGCCTCGTCCAGCACCCGACGGCACTCGGCGGCGGACAGCGTCGAGGTCGGCCGCGCCCAGTGCAGCCCCGCCCGCCACAACGCCTCGTCCGCGTAGATGTTGCCCACACCCGACACCAGCGTCTGGTCGAGCAGGGCGCGCTTGATCCCGGTACGACGACGTCGGATCGCGGCCACGGCCGCGTCGAGGTCGAAGAGGGGGTCCATCGGGTCCCGCCCGATGTGCGACACCGGTACCGGAAGGGCCTCACCGTCCACGGAGACCGTCTCGGCGAGGAAGAGCCCGCCGAACGTCCGCTGGTCGACGAAACGCAGTTCCGGGCCGCCGTCGGCGAAGCGGAACCGGACGCGGAGGTGCTTCTCGTCCGGGGCGGTCCGGTCCTTGACCAACAGCTGCCCGCTCATCCCGAGGTGGACCAGCATCGCGGTGGTGGCCTCGGCCGGGACGGCGGTCCCCGCGAACTCCGACCCGGTCGCCGGGTCGGCTTCGTCCAGTTCCAGCCACAGGTACTTCCCACGCCGCCTCGCGGCTGCGAGCCCCGCACCGGTGAGCCGCCCCTCGAAGTCCGCTGGCCCGGGGAGGTGCCGGCGGACGGCCCTCGGGTGGAGGACCTCGACCTCGGACACCCGGCGCCCGACCGCGTGCTCGGCGACACCCCGTCGGACGACCTCCACCTCGGGCAGCTCTGGCACGCCACATCTCCCGGTCCCGGACGGCGACACCGCCGGACCGGCGGTCAGTCCCCGTCGGTCGGCGCGGCGCCGGCGCCCTCGTCCTCGCCGCGCAGCTGCTCCGAGAGCAACCGCCACGCGGCCTCGGCCGAGCGCTGCTCGGCTTCCTTCTTGGTGCGGCCCACGCCACTACCTGACGTTCTCCCGCCCACCAGCACGGTGGCGGTGAACTCCTTGCGGTGGTCCGGGCCCTCCTCCTCGACGCGGTACTCGGGCACCCCGAGCCCCGCCGCGGCGGTCAGCTCCTGGAGGCTGGTCTTCCAGTCCAGGCCGGCGCCGCGCAGCGGTGCCTCCGCGAGCAACTGGTCGAACATGCGGTGCACGGTCTGCCGGGCGACCTCGATGCCGTGCTGCAGGTACACCGCGCCCAACACCGCCTCCAGGCCGTCGGCCAGGATGCTCGCCTTGTCGCGCCCGCCGGTCAGCTCCTCGCCCCGGCCGAGCAGCAGGTGGGCACCAAGCCCGCCCTCGCCCAACTGCCGGGCCACGCTGGCCAGGGCCTGCATGTTGACCACGCTCGCCCGCAGTTTCGCCAGTTGCCCCTCGGGCAGCTCGGGATGCCTGCGGTAGAGGTGGTCGGTGATCACCAGTCCGAGCACCGCGTCACCCAGGAACTCCAGCCGCTCGTTCGGCGGCAGCCCCCCGTTCTCGTAGGCGTACGACCGGTGCGTCAGAGCAAGCGTCAACAGCTCGGCGTCGAGCTCGACGCCGAGCGCGTTCAACAGCAGGGCTGGGTCCACCGACCGGCCCCTGTCTGCCTTTCCCCCCACGAACTACTCGTCGGCTGACGGGCGGTCAGGCCGGACGAGCGACCTGACGGCCGTCGTAGGTGCCACATTCGGGGCAGACGACGTGCGGCAGCTTCGGCTGACGGCAGGTGCGGTTGGAGCAGGCGACCAGGGTCGGCGCGGTGGTCTTCCACTGGGCGCGACGGGAGCGCGTGTTGGACCGCGACATCTTGCGCTTCGGGACGGCCACGGCTAGTTCTCCTCTGGTTTGTCTTCTTGGCCGCTGGTCCGCTCCAGCAGAGCGGCCCAGCGAGGGTCAATCGTCTCATGGCGGTGGCCGGGCTCGAGTTCGGCCCATCTCCGACCGCATTCCACGCACAGACCCTGGCAGGTCTCCGCGCACAGCGGAGAGGATGGTAGCGAAAGCAGCAGCGCGTCCCGGACGACGGGTTCCAGGTCGACGAGCTCGTCCACCATGCGGGAGACCTCGTCGGGGTCCGTGCTCTGTTCGGTGGCGCTGTCCGGGTAGGCGAACAGCTCGGTGATCTCCACCTCGGCCGAGTCCTCGATCGGCTCCAGGCACCGCGAGCACTCACCGGTCAACGGCGCGCTGGCGGTCCCCGCGACCAGCACGCCCTCCATCACGGAGTCGACACGCACGTCGAGGGTGATCTCCTCGCCCCTCGGAACCCCGATCATGTCGAGCGAGAAGCCGTCCGGCGCGGGGATGGAGCGGTGGTAGCGCCGGCTCATGCCGGGGCGTCGACCGACGTCGCGCGTGTCGATCACCCAGGGGCCGGTGGGCAGCGCACCTCCGGAGGAGGAACGGGATACGGGATTCTGCGACATAGTGGTTGCCATCATGCACGTAGTCGGGTCGGGTCGGTTGCCGACCGTCCAGGGTACCGCCGCCAGGGCTTCCGGTACCAGGTGCGGGGCGCACGGGACGACCTGGTGACCGGAGCCACCGGCCCGGTCCCACGCCCGGTCGGTCCCGTGGCGGGCGCCGGGAGGTCGGCGCGGCGCCGGGGACGCGTCAGTTCGAGACCGTGGGCGCGTTCTGCTCCCAGTCGGACGGCCCCCGGTCCCAGTCGCCGTAGTCGAAGCTGGTGCGTGAGGGAGCCCGCAGCTGCTGGCGCCCCTTGCCGACCGTCCGCAGGGTCCGGTTGAGGAGTTCCTCGAAGTCGGCGAGCTTGGCGTCGACGTAGGCGTCGCACTCCGACCGCAGGCGTTCCGCCTCGGTGTTCGCCCGGTCCACGATCTGCGTCGACTCGACGTGCGCCGCGTGCACGACCTCGGTCTGGGACACCAGCCGGGCCTGCTCGGCCTGCCCTTCGGACACCGCCTGCTCGTAGGCGGCCCGGCCCGCCTGGATCATCCGGTCGGCCTCCGACCGGGCCCGGGCCACGTACTCCTCGTACTCGTGGTTGCCGGCCTTGACCACCATGTCGGACTCGGAGTGGGCCTCGGCGAGCATCCGTTCCGCCCGCATCCGGGCCTCGGTGACGAGGCGGTCGGCCTCGGCCCGGGCCTCGGCGAGGGTCTGCTCGGCCTCGGCCCTGGCGGTCTCCACCGACTGCTGGGCGCCCTGGGTGGCCTCGTTGACGATCTGGTCGCGGTGGTCGAGAACGTCCTGCGCGTCGTCGAGCTCGTTCGGCAGGGCGTCCCTGACCTCGTCGAGCAGTTCGAGAACGTCACCACGGGGCACGACACATCCCGAGGTCATGGGGACACCGCGAGCGTCCTCGACGATCGTCACCAACTCGTCGAGCGACTCGAACACCCGGTACACGTCTGTCTTCTCCCCAGCGACCCAGTCTGTGATCCAGCGTCCAGTCTGCCCCGACAGGACGCGGATGTCAGGGATGTCGCCGGGAATGCGCGTGTCCGATACCGTCCTACCGCCCGAACGGAGCAGTCAGCCGGGCTCGGAGAACCGCTTCGGCGACGAGGAGGAGGACGGCATGGCACCGTCGGCACCCGCCCCACCCCCGGCCACGCCGCGGGTGGTGTTCCGCCGGGCCCGGAGCGAGGACCTGCCGGCGATCGTCCACCTCCTGGCCGACGACGAACTCGGTGCGGGCAGGGAGGATCCGGGGCACCCCGCCTACCGCGCCGCGTTCGAGGACATCGACGGCGACCCCCGGCAGCTCCTGGTGGTCGCCGAGCTCGAGGGCGAGGTCGTCGGCACCCTCCAGCTCACCATCATCAGCGGACTGTCCCGGCGGGCGGCGACCCGGGCCCAGATCGAGGCGGTGCGGGTGCGGGAGGACCAGCGGGGAGGGGGCCTGGGCAGGGCCCTGCTGGAGTGGGCGCTCGACCAGGCGCGGCAGCGGGGGGCGGTCCTCGCCCAGCTCACCACGGACGTCCGGCGGGTGGACGCGCTGCGCTTCTACGAACGGCTGGGTTTCCAGGTCAGCCACCACGGGCTGAAGTTCCCCCTGGCCTGACCCCCGCGAGGTCGGACACCTCGGCGACGTCGGGGTTCGCGAGCAGTGTCGTACCGGCGGCGACGCCACCGGTTCCCGCGCACGGCTCCGACCAGCACCCGGTCGTCGCCCGCGCCCCCGCCGCGCCGGTGGCCCCGGTCGGCGCGCCCCGGGCCGGGCGGTCCTCGACTAGTCGCGCTGCGCCGCCCGCTCGGCGAACCGTTCCCGGAGCCGGCGGTCGACGTTCGGCGGCACCAGCGGGGAGACGTCCCCGCCGTAGGTGGCCACCTCCTTGACCAGGGAGCTGGCCAGGAAGCTGTAGAGCGGGTTCGTGGGCATGAACAGGGTGTCGACCCCGGAGAGGCGCTGGTTCATCTGCGCCATCTGGAGCTCGTAGTCGAAGTCGCTGACCGCGCGCAGCCCCTTCACGATGGCCTTGATGTCGTGGTCCCGGCAGTAGTCGACCAGCAGACCGGGCCAGGAGTCGATCCTGACGTTCGGCCAACGCGCGGTCTCCTCGCGGAGCATCTCCATCCGCTCCTCCACGCTGAACAGGCGTTGCTTGCTCGTGTTGTAGAGGACCGCGACATAGACCTCGTCGAACAGCCCGGCGGCCCGTCCCACGATGTCCAGGTGGCCGTTGGTCACCGGGTCGTACGAGCCTGGGCAGACGGCACGTCTCATGCGCCGGACGCTAGCAGCAGGAACCCGGGAATCCCCCGTTCGCGAGCGCAGGGTGATTGGCATCACCCCCAGCGGGACGGGATGCTGGCCGGCGACCGGACCGACCGGAACCGGAGACGCCCGGGCTCCGGGCCCTCAGCCGTCCCGTTCCGCCCAGTACAGCACCGTGTCGCCGTACTTCGCGGTGCGGAGGGCGCGGTGGTCGGCCGGCCACTCGGGTTCGGGCGAACGCGCGGCGCGTTCGATGACGAGCAGCCCCTCGGGGACGACCCAGCCGCCGGCCGCGAGGGCTGCCAGGGTCGCGTTCAGGTCGCCGGGCGGGAGGTCGTAGGGCGGGTCGGCCAGGACGAGGTCGTAGCCCTCAGCCGGCCGACCAGCCACGGCCGCCGGCACGGTGCCCAGCACCACCTCCGACCGCGCCCGCAGCCCGAGGTCGGTGACGTTCCGCCGGAGCACGTCGGCCGCCCGCCGGTTGGCTTCCACGAAGGTGACGTGCTCCGCGCCCCGGGACAACGCCTCGAGCCCCAACGCACCGCTGCCCGCGTAGAGGTCGAGGACCCGGGCTCCCTCCAGCTCCATCCGGGCCACGAGCGCGCTGAACAGCGCCTCCCGCACCCGTTCCGAGGTGGGTCGGGTCCCCCTGGGCGGAACCGCGATCCGCCTGCCTCCGACTGTTCCGGCGACGATCCTGGTCACCGGCCCATCATCGCTGGGCGGGCCCGCCGGGTCCGGCCGGGGCCGGGCCGGGTTCGCCGGCTCCGGCCCCGCCGGCGGTCAGGACAGCTCGATCAGCAGGTCGCCCCCTTCGACCTGCTGCACTCCCCCGATGGCGAGACGACGTACCGTTCCCCCCTTCGGGGCGGTGATCCCGGCCTCCATCTTCATCGCCTCGATGGTCGCGACGGTCTGACCGGCCTCGACGGTGTCCCCCTCGGCGACCGAGACCGTCACGACCCCGGAGAAGGGCGCCGCGACGTGACCGGGATTCCCCCGGTCCGCCTTCTCCGCGGCGGGCACGTCGGAGGCGATGGACCGGTCCCGGACCTGGATGGGCCGCAGCTGCCCGTTCAGGGTGGCCATCACGGTCCGCATGCCGCGCTCGTCTGCCTCTCCGATCGCCTCCAAGTGGATGAACAGCCGAACTCCCCGTTCCAGGTCGACCGAGTACTCCTCGCCGGGGCGCAGGCCGTACAGGAAGTCCTTGGTCCGCAGGACGCTGGTGTCGCCGAACGCCTCGCGGTGCTGGACGAACTCCTTCGCCGGCCCGGGGAACAGCAGCCGGTTGAGCGTCGTCCTCGGGTCCGACTCCAACCCGGCCCGGTCCTCCTCGGTGAGCTCCACCACCGGTCGGGGCTCGGCGCGTCCCGCCAACGCCTTGCTCCGGAAGGGCTCCGGCCACCCACCGGGCGGATCGCCCAGTTCCCCGCGCAGGAACCCGACCACGGAGTCCGGGATGTCGAACCGCTGCGGATCGGCCTCGAACTCCGCCGGGTCGACGCCCGCGCCCACCAGGTGCAGGGCCAGGTCCCCGACCACTTTGGAGGAGGGGGTCACCTTGACCAGGTGGCCGAGGATCCGGTCGGCGGCGGCGTAGGTGGCCTCGATCTCCTCGAACCGGTCACCGAGTCCCAGGGCGATGGCCTGCTGGCGCAGGTTCGACAACTGCCCGCCCGGGATCTCGTGCCGGTACACCCGGCCCGTCGGGGACGGCAGCCCCGACTCGAAGGGCTGGTAGACGCGGCGGACAGCCTCCCAGTAGGGCTCCAGGTCGCAGACCGACCGCAGGTCGAGACCGGTCGACCGCTCCGTGTGGTCGGTCGCGGCGACGATGGCGGACAACGGGGGCTGGGAGGTGGTGCCCGCCATCGAGGCGGCGGCCCCGTCCACCGCGTCGACGCCGGCGTGGACGGCCGCCAGCAGGGTGGCGAGCTGCCCGCCCGGGGTGTCGTGGGTGTGCAGGTGCACCGGCAGGTCGAACTCGCGCCGCAACGCCGAGACCAGCGTCGCCGCCGCCGGGGGGCGCAGCAGACCAGCCATGTCCTTGACGGCGAGGACGTGCGCGCCGGCCGCCACGATCTGCTCGGCCAGCCGCAGGTAGTAGTCCAGGGTGTAGAGGCGCTCGCCGGGGTCCGAGAGGTCGCCGGTGTAGCAGAGCGCGACCTCGGCGACGGCGGAACCCGTCTCCCGGACCGCGTCGATCGCCGGCCGCATCTGGTCGACGTCGTTGAGCGCGTCGAACACCCGGAAGACGTCGATGCCGGTGGTGGCGGCCTCCCGCACGAAGGCGGTGGTCACGTCCGTGGGGTACGGCGTGTACCCCACGGTGTTCCGCCCCCGCAGCAGCATCTGGAGGCAGATGTTCGGCACGGCCTCCCGGAGCGCGGCCAGCCGTTCCCACGGGTCCTCGGAGAGGAACCGCAGTGCCACGTCGTAGGTGGCCCCGCCCCAGGCCTCCAGGGAGAGCAGCTGCGGGGTCATCCGGGCCACGTGCGGCGCGACGGCGACCAGGTCCCGGGTCCGGACCCGGGTGGCCAGCAACGACTGGTGCGCGTCCCGGAACGTCGTGTCGGTCACCGCGACCGCGTCCGAGGAGCGGAGCCAGCGCGCGAACCCGACCGGCCCCAGTTCCGCCAGCCGCTGCCGGGAACCGGGCGGGGCGGG
>NZ_AGVX02000225.1 GCF_000239155.1 Actinoalloteichus spitiensis RMV-1378 | reverse complement strand
GTCGACGAGCAGCGCGAGCGCGGCGGAGAGCACCGCGCCGACGACGAGCACCGAGGTCCGGCGCAGCTTGTACCCCACGTCGATCAGTTCGCCGAGTCCGCCACCGCCGATGAAGAAGGCGAGGGTGGCGGAGCCGACGGCGAGCACCAGGGAGGTGCGCAGCCCGGCGAGCATCAGCGGGACGGCCAGTGGGAACTCGATGCGGCGCAGCACGGTGAACCGGGACATGCCGATCCCCCGGCCGGCCTCCAGCAGCGACTGGTCGACCTGTTGGAGGCCGACCATCGTGTTGCGCAGCACGGGGAGCAGCGCGTAGAAGGCGATGGGGACCACCGCGACCCAGAACCCGGTCTGCTGGGTGAGCAGGAAGAACAGCACCAGCAGGCCCAGCGCGGGAGCCGCCTGCCCCATGTTGGCGATGCCCAGCACGATCGGCGCCACGCCCCTGGCCCAGGGCCTGGTCACCAGGATCCCGAGCGGGATGGCGACCAGGAGCACGATGACGGTGACCGCCAGCGTGATCTGGACGTGCTGCCAGGTGAGGGTGAGGATGTTCGCGGCGTTGATCTCCCGCGCCTCGATGTCGTCCAGGTCACCGGTGAACGCCCACACGAGGACGGCGGCGAGGATGGCGAGGACGACGACTGGCTCGGTGAACAGGCGGAGTCGTTCGGAACGCCGGGACCCCGAGTCCGCGGAGAACCCGGCACGTTCCGCCGTGGTGGTGTCAGCCATGAGCCGCCCCCGTACCGCCGCCCTGGCTCCCGCTGGGCCCGTCGCCCTGCCGCCCGTCCGGCGCGCCGTCCTCGTCCTCGTACTGCTCCCGCAGCGCGCGGATCGTCCCCATCAGGCTGTCCAGGCCGACGACGCCGGCGTACTGGCCACGGGAGCGGGTGACGACGGCGTAACCGGCGTCCGCCGTGAGCAGGGCCTCGAGGGCGTCCTGGAGGGTGGAGGCCCGGTCGACGGAGTCCTCCACCGGACGGCCGGCGGTGGCCAGGGAGCCGCCGCCCCGGTCGAGGTCCCGGCGGGTCACCCAGCGCAGTGGCCGGCCCCGGTCGTCGAGGACGAGCCCGACGGCTCCCTTCCGACCGCCGATGCGGGTGGCGAAGGCGGCCGGTTCCTCGCCCACGGTCGCGGTGGGCAGTTGCTCCAGTTCGATGTCGCGGACCCGGCGGAGGGTGAGCTGTTTCAGCGCGGCCCCCGCGCCGACGAAACCGGCGACGGTCTCGTCGGCCGGGTTCGCCAGGATCGCCTCCGGGGTGTCGTACTGGAGGATCCTGGACTGGGAGCCGAGAACGGCGATGCGGTCCCCGAGCTTGACGGCCTCGTCGAAGTCGTGGGTGACGAAGACGATGGTCTTGCCCATCTCCTCCTGGAGGCGCAGCAGCTCGTCCTGGAGGTTGCCCCGGGTGATCGGGTCCACCGCGCCGAACGGCTCGTCCATGAGCAGCACGGGGGGGTCGGCGGCGAGGGCCCTGGCGACACCGACCCGCTGTTGCTGTCCCCCTGACAGCTGTTTGGGGAAGCGGTCGCGGTACTCGGTCGGGTCGAGGCCGACCAGGTCGAGCATCTCCTCGGTGCGGTCGGCGATGCGTTTCCTGTCCCAGCCGATGAGCCCGGGAACGAGGCCGACGTTCTGACCGACGGTGAGGTGCGGGAGCAGCCCCACCTGCTGGATCGCGTAGCCGATCCCCCGGCGCAGCTCGTCGGGGTTGAGCCGGAGCACGTCCTGTCCGCCCACGGTGATCCGGCCGGACGTCGGTTCGATCAACCTGTTGATCATCTTCATGGTGGTGGTCTTGCCGCACCCGGAGGGGCCGACGAAGACCACGGTCTCACCGGCGGGGATCGTCATCGTGACCGAGTCGACGGCCGGCTGCCGCTGGCCTCCGTACTGCTTGGTGACGTTCTCCAGCCGGATCTCCACGCCGCTCGTGGCGCGGTCCGACTCGCCGCCGAGCTTCGGCGCGGTGTTCGTCTCAGACACGGATTCCCCTTGACGTAGTGAGCCGGCCGATCAGGACGTACACGGCGTCCAGGACCAGGGCGAGGATGACGATGGCGACGGTCCCGGCCACGGCGGCGTTCGTCGCGTTGGCGCTGCCGACCCGGGACAGGCCGGTGATGATCTGGTTGCCCAGGCCGGGGCCCTTCGCGTAGGCGGCGATGGCCAGGATTCCCATCAGCATCTGCGTGCTGACCCTGATGCCGGTGAGCACGGCGGGCCAGGCGAGCCGGAGTTCCACCCTGGTGAGGACGTCGAACCTGCTCATGCCGATGCCGCGTGCCGCGTCGGTGATCGAGCTGTCGACGGAGGCGAGACCGACGATGGTGTTGCGCACGATGGGCAGCAGGGCGTACAGCACCAGCACGGTCACCGTGGGTGGAACGCCGAGGCCGAGCACGGGGATCAGCAACCCGAACAGCGCGAACGACGGGATGGTGAGGATGGCGCTGGTCACGGCGGTGGCGACGGCCGAGCCGAACGGGCTGCGGTAGACGGCGACACCGATGAGCATGCCGACCACGGTCGCGATGACCACGCACTGGACGACCGCGCTGACGTGGAGGTACGAGTCGAACAGGAGCTGCTCCCACCGCCCCGCGACGAAGGAGCCGAAGTCGGAGAGCCAGTTCACGAGTGGACCTCCGACGGGCGGGGTCGACCACCCGTCCCGGGGACCGGAGGATCGTCCCTGGAGGCCGGAACCCGTTGGGTCGTGCGCGGACTGGTCCTGGTCCTGTCGCTCATCACAGTCGAGTACGCCCTCGTGGGCGACTCCTCCTCTCGTTGCGCCGGTCGCGGGTGGCCGGAGGGTCCACCTGGCTCGCCGACGACACGGCCAAATGGGGCTACATCGTCGGAAGCCCTCATACCGTTACCCAGTCCGCCTCCCAAGACAACATCGGCCGGTGCGTACGTAGTCGAAACGACATCCCCGGTTGATCTGGCCGCCACGTACCGCGCCGTTCTCCCGGGGTGGCCTCGCCGTGACGCGTGCTTCACCTCACACCCTCCTGACCGGGGTCGTCGCTGGTGGTGACGGTTCCCGCCTGCGCGTCCGGGGCCGGGAACCGGAACGGGCCGGCCGGGTGGCCCTCGGCCGACCGGCGGCCACGGGGAATCCCATGACCTCGTTATCTGCGCCGGCGCGGGGTTTGGCAAGGCGCCACTCCGGAGTGCGGGGCGACGGCCCGGGCGTGCCCGCCCGGGGGTGGGCGGGAGCCGGTCGCGGGGGCAGGTCGTTCGTGTCGCGCCGGTCCTGAGGTGGTGGTCGCGCACGGTGCGAGGCCGAGCTGCCAGGTGACGTTCCCGGTCACCGCCACCGGTGGTCCACGAGCCCGCTGGTTACCGTGGTCGGTGGGTGCTGGCGGGCGTCAGGGGCTTCCCACGCCGCCGGCCTCGCCGGCCCCGCCGGTCGGGTTGTCGTCGCGGTCAGGAGAGATGGTGTCGTTCCAACACAGCGCCGCGCCGGGGCGAGCGCGTCGGTCGCGGTGGGCACGGCCGCCGTGGTCGTCCTCGGGCTGGTCGGGGCGGGCACGGCCTCGGCGCACGTGTCGGCGCAGCCCGGGGAGGCGCCGGCCGGCGGATCGGCCGCGGTGGCGTTCCGCGTCCCCAACGAACGGTCCGACGCGGGCACCGTGGCCGTCACGGTGACCTTCCCGGAGGAGCATCCGTTGACGTCGGTGTCGACCCGTCCCCTCCCGGGCTGGACCTCCGAGGTGACCACGGTCGAGTGGGACGAACCGGTGGAGGCGCACGGCGTCGAGGTCACGGAGGCCATCAGCTCGGTCACGTGGACGGCCGAGGAGGGGGTGCGCATCGAGCCGGGGGAGTTCCAGGAGTTCGAGGTCAGCCTCAGCGGTCTCCCGGAGGACGTCGACGTCTTCGTGATGCCGGCCGAGCAGACCTACGACTCGGGTGAGGTGGTGTCGTGGACCGATCCGCCGTCGCGGGACGGCACCGAGCCCGACCTGCCCGCTCCCACGCTCAGGCTCGTCGAGGACACCGGTGGTCACCACGGCCGCCCGGGAGACGCGGACGTGGCCGCCGCCCCGGTGGCGGGTGGCGCCGAGGACGGGACCGCGCGGGTGCTCGGTGGGCTCGGCCTCGCCGTCGGCGCGCTGGGCCTGGGGCTGGCGTTGGGCGTGTTGGTCAGGACGCGGCGGCGGTGAGGTCGGTGCTGGTGTCGCGGGAACGCGGGGTCCGCTCGGTGCCGGCGGCCCCGCCCGCACCTCGGGGGGTCGCCGTGGCAGCGGATGGTGGGTGCCGTGGTCTCGCTGCTGCTCGTCCTGGCCTGGCCCGCGTCCGCGCACAACGTGCTGGTGGGGTGCGACCCGGTGGACGGGGCCACGCTTCCGACCCCTCCCGACGCGGTGGAGCTGGTCTTCGACCAGCCGGTTCTGGGTGGTTTCAACACGGTGACCGTCACCGGCCCCGGCGGGTACCGGTGGGAACGGGACGAGGAGGTCGCCGTGGAGGGAGCCTCCGTGCGCCAGCGCCTGCACCCCTTGGGCCCCGCCGGCGAGTACACCATCGCGTACCGGATCCTCTCCGCCGACGGTCACCCGGTATCGGACACCCTCACCTTCACCCTGGCCGACGACGGACCCGGAACGGTGCCGCCCCAGCCACCGGACGCGCCGGAGGACGCGGACCTGGTGCCTCCGGGTGCCGGGGAGGAGCCGGCCGTGTCCGGCGGTGCCCCGGTGTGGGTGTGGTTCGCGGCGGCGGGAGCGCTGTTCGTGGGTGGGCTGCTGGTGGGGTCGCGCGTCGCGGGTCCTCCGGCGCCGCGCCCCCGGCGGTGAACGCGGGTACGCGGCGGTCCGGCGGGCGCGGCGAACGGTCGGTGGGCGGCGCCGGACGGCGTCCGGGAACGGCGGCTGTCCCGTGGTGTGGGAGCGGGAACCTCAGATCAGCGGGCCCAGACGTGTCCAGGGGGTGAGCGGGGGCGACCCCGGCTGCTCCCGGAGTTCCTCGATCCTGGCCAGGCAGCGGCGTCCTCGCCGGTCGAGTTCGGTGCGGTCGATCCACCCGTCGGCGAAGTTGCGGTACGCCTGGGCGAGCAGCACGAGCTCCGCGAGGTAGTCGGCCGCCCGGCGGGCGCCGGGCTGGTCCAGTCTCCGCACCAGTGGGAGTTGACCCCGCACGATGCGGTCCAGGGCGCTGGCGGTGCGCCTGGCCCGCCAGGAACTCCACACGCTCCAGGAGCTCCAGGGGAGTCGCGGCTGGTCGTTGACGACGGCTTCGGGCACGATCACCGGGGCTGATCACCTCGCGCGCTGCCGAGAGCTCATTCACCGGCAGGCCGGGGCGCGGGGCGCGCGCCGTCGGAACGCGGGAGAGGGACTCGGGTCGACTGTGACGTCCGTGACATCGGCCGGGGGTCGCGGGACGTTACGGTCCGGACACCGAGGGCTACCAGCGGGTGGTCACCGGTACCGGGTCCACCTGGCGGTCTCGTCCCCCTCGCGCAGGGACCGGAGTCGCAGCTCGAGCTGCGGCCGGAACTCGGGTTTGCTGCGCAGGATGGGCAGCACGCTGGTGGTCAGCTTGAGCTCCCGCACATCACGCAGCACGGGGAAGCCTCTCCAGCGCAGCAGGTCGAACCCGTACCGCGCGGCGAACTGCCGGTAGCGCCGGCGGGACGCCCCGAACCTCAGCACGCCCACCGCCATCGGGGTGAGGTCCCACTCGCGGGGGCCGGCACAGGACGAGTCGAAGTCGCACACGACGGGGCCGGTCGGGCCGGAGATCAGGTTGCCCAGGTGCGCGTCCCCGTGCACGAAGCCCTCCTGGAGCGGGAACGTCAGGTCGTGCAACCGGTGCTCGAGTTCCGCGCAGCGTTCCTCCAGGAACGCCCGGTCGTCGTCGGCGAGCTCCTCGGCGTCGGTCAGCCGGCGACGCACGTCGTCCAGTGGCGCCCAGTAGGGCAGCGGGTGGTCGGGCAGCGGCAGCGAGTGCAACGCCCGGAGGACGGCCGCGAGGTCGTTGACCGAGGCCGGGGGCGTGACCGAGGGGACGTTCTCCCAGATCGTCGCCACGTGGCCGGCGACCCGGACCGGTTGGCTGACCCCGGGCAGCAACCGGACCGCGGGCACGTCGTGCTCGGCGAGCCAGCGTGCGGTGCGCACCACCTTCTCCACCCGGTGCAGCAGCTTGGTGGAGACGACGATGCGCACCACGGCCTGGTCGCGGGCCAGTCGGAAGACGGCGTTGTTGGTGCAGCGGAGCAGGGTGGCGCCGGTGGCGTCGAGCCCCTGCGTCCGGCACACCTCCCGCAACACCGCTGTGAGCTTGTCCTGGGTGAAGCGGCCGTCGGGTGCGGCGGCGACCAGCGTGTTCACGCGGACAGGTGGAGCGTGAGTCGTTCGTGGAGCTCCTTGGCCGCCGGGTTGGCCGACCGTTTGCGCGTCTCGGCGAGCAGCGGCCGCAGCCGGTCGCGCATCCGGCTCGAACGCACGTCCTCGCTGGCCTCGATCGCCAGGTGACCACAGCGCACGCCCTGGTCGATGTCCCCGGTGCGCAGGTGGTTCGACGCCATCATGATGCGTTGGAAACCCCGGTTGCGGTTCATGTCCTCGCGGAGGGTGGCGCTCGCCTGTTCCAACGCGTTGACGGCGATCCTGGCGTGGTTCGGGTCGGCTCCCTCGACCGCCGCGAGGGTGGTGTAGACGGCGCCGATCATGGAGTGCAGGTCGGTCTCGTCGAAGAACCGGACCCAGGAGGGGGCCTCGTCGAAGTCGGACCGCGCGAACGCGTCCTTGGACATGCCGAGTTGCAGGATCGCCTGCCGTGCCAACCCGGCTTCCGCGTAGGCCCAGGCCTCGTTGGCGCAGAGGACCGCCACGGTGAGGGCGGAACCGGTGTTCTGGGCGGCGACCTGGCCGAGCTGGAACATCTTCAGCGCCTCGTTGGGCGCCTTGTGGTGCAGGTACAGGCGCCCGGTGCGGTAGAGGATGTTCGCGACCAGGGTGTCGTTCCCGCCGCGCTTGGCGAACTCGAGGGCCCGCCCGAAGTGGCTGCGGGCGGAGTCGATCAGCCCGATGTCGAAGGAGGTCCAGCCCGCGAGGTTGTAGAGGTCGCCGATGGCGACGAACAGCCGCTGCTCCACCTCCTCGGTCCGCTGCGCGCCCAGGAGCTGCTGAGCCCAGTTGAGCTGGGCGATCACGGCGTCACGGCAGAACCCGCCGCCGTGCCGGTAGTCCAGGGACCGCAGGGCCCCGGTGGCCGCCTCGATCTGGCGGACGTCGGTGAGGCCGATCCGGTTGGGCACAGGGGTGCGGGCCGCGGTGGCGGCCCAGCCGGGCTCGGAGCCGAACACGGCCGCGCCGACGGTCACGGCGGCGGCGTGCGCCAGGAACTTGCGACGCTTCACCGATTCCTCCTCTTCAGCCTGCGCGTCGTCGACGACCCCGACGACACGAGCCGCTGTGGCCTCGTCGTAGGCGAGTCCCATGTAGCCCCGGGGCACGCCGAGCCCGGTGGCGATCCTGGCCAGCACGTCGTAGGCCATGACCTGCCGTCCCTTGAGGATTTCCGACACCTCGGACTGGGACTGGCCCGTCGACGCGGCGATCTGTCGCTGGGACACGCCGAACCGCCGGAGAATCCGGTACACGGTGCTGATGTCACGTTGCAGGAGCGCGTCGCGCATCTCCTGCTTCTCCCAGACCTCGGGTGTAACGGGCGAGCTCTGGGAACCGATTGTGTTCATTTGAACCCCCTCCCGCCGCAACGGGCGCCAACCGCAGAGTAAGGCCATGCCGGCCCGGCGGTGAAGCGCCGATCGGCGGAGGTGATCGGCCGCCGTGAAGGGGCGGTACCGCTCGTCGTGGAACCCCGGCCGATCGGCGCATCCCGTCTCCCCCCAGCCAACCACGTGCAGCACTGTTGGTGGCGGCAAGGCAACGACGGGCACACCGAGCAGGGAGCGACCGGACACCGTGGACTGGGCGACGCGTGAGGACACTCCGACCGGGGGATTCCCCGCGGTGGGTGACGGGTCGGTCCGTTCCGTGGACGACCGACCGACATGGCTGGTCGAGTGCCGGGACATCGCGAGCCGTCCCTGCGTGGTGACGGTGCTCGTCGACGGAGACCGAGTGGTGATCGTGGGACCACCCGGCGAGACAGCAGTGTTCTCCTCCTCGGAAGTGGAGACGCTCCGCAACGCGTTGCGTGCGGCGGCCTCGGCCGCCACGCGACACGACACCGCCCTGGCGGCGGGAAGGCAACGGTGACGTTTCGGTGGACGAGATCCTGGGTCGGGTACTGCGCAACGCCGTGTGGGAGCGGCTGGACATGCTGACCGAGTTGGCCAACCGGGCCGACACCCCATCCCTGCTCTCGGTGGCTCGATCGGAGCTGCCTCGCCTGACGGAGGGCTGGCGTTCCCTCCTCAACGCCCACCAGCCGGACCAGAAGGGCAACTGCCCGGAGTGTTCGACGAGGTGGCGGCAGCGGAAGGCTCCGTGCGAGGTGTGGCGGGCGGCCTACGAGCACCTGGTCGCCGGCGGTCTGGCACCGCACCCCTCGCGCCACCTCCAGCCGGCGCCGGTCGAGAACTCCCGCCGCGGCCCGGCGCACACCTCCGTCCGGAGAAGGCCGGCCGTGCCGGCTGGCGTCTCCTGACGGCCCCGAACCGGCGGCCTCGACCTCGTACCACCCCCCGACTGGAACGAGTGCGAACAGCCGCCTCGTGACCGGTGGCCCGCGCGCACGGCAGGCCCCCCGACACCGCATCGCGGGCCACCGGTCACTCCCCGGCAGAAGATCG
>NZ_AGVX02000226.1 GCF_000239155.1 Actinoalloteichus spitiensis RMV-1378 | reverse complement strand
CTGCCCGACCGAGGTGACGCGCTGGAACTGACCTCCGCCCGGGTTCGCGCGCTGTGCGACCGCCGGGTCGGTCTGGGCGCCGACGGGGTGCTCCGCGTCGTCCGCTCCTCCCGAACCGACCAGCTCGTCCCCTCCGACACGCCGGACTCCTGCTGGTTCATGGACTACCGCAACGCCGACGGGTCGGCCGTCGAGATGTGCGGCAACGGGGTGCGCGTCTTCGCGAGCTACCTGGTCCACCACGGCCTCCAACCGGTTGGCGAGTTCGTCGTCGGTACCCGGGCCGGCGGCCGCCGGGTCGTCGTGCACGACGACGCGACCGTGACCGTCGACATGGGGCGCGCGGCGGTGACCGGGCGGTCCAGCGCGGTCGTCGGCGACGCCGTGTTCGACGGGGTCTGCGTGGACGTGGGCAACCCGCACCTGGCGTGCGTGCTGGACGCCTCGGCCGGTGACCTGCTCGACGAGTTCGACCTGAGCGTCGCCCCTGTGCACGACACCGAGGTCTTCCCGAACGGGGTGAACGTCGAGTTCGTGCGGACCCTGGCTCCGGGACGGGTGCGGATGAGGGTCCACGAGCGGGGTGTCGGCGAGACCCGGTCCTGCGGCACGGGCACCGTCGCCGCCGTCGCCGCGGCCCTCAGCGAGGCCCACCAGCGGACCGGGACGGTGCTGGTCGAGACGCCCGGCGGCCCGCTCACGGTGACCATCGAGGAGACCACGAGCACGCTCACCGGGCCCGCGGTGCTCGTCGCCTCCGGTCGACTGGCCGACTCCTGGTGGCGGGAGGCGGGCCGGGAGCCCGCCCTGGCGCGGTCCTCCTGATCCTTTCGGCTCCGCCGATCCCGCTCAGGACACCGGTCGGTGGTTCCCGGCGGGGTCCTGGGGGGAGTTGCCGTCCGAGGTGCCCGGTCGGTCCGTCGCCACCGCGTCCCGGCGCAGCTCCTGACCCACGAACTCCTCCGGGGCCTCCCGCAGCAGCCGCATCGGGGCCACCAGCAGGAACGACGTGGACAGCACCATTCCCACCCCGGCGACCCACATGGTCGGCCGCAGTCCGACCAGCGCCCCGAGCGCCCCGCCGGTGAGCGAGCCCAGGGGAATGGCGCCCCAGGTCAGGAACCGGGCCGAGGCGTTGACCCTGCCGAGCAGGTCGTCCGGGCACACGGTCTGCCGCAGGCTGACGGCCAGGACCTGGAAGGCGATGGTGCCGTAGCCGCCGCCGAGGACGCCCAGCACGAACAGGGACAGGGCCCACCCGGTGTCGGCGAAGGGGACGAGCAGGCGGAAGGGTGTGGTCGCCACCATGATGAGGATGAGCGCGCGCACCTTGCCGAAGCGCGTCGCCCAGTGCCGCACCGTCAGGCCGCCGAGAATGCCACCGGCCCCGGTGGCGCTGATGAGCAGGCCCACCACCCCCTCGGGGAGCTTGAGGTCGCTGACGAGGAACAACACGCTGACGGCCACGTAGACGTTGAGGAAGAAGTTGTGCACCGTGACGCACAGCGAGGTCGGTCTCAGCAACCAGTGCCGGAACAGGAACCGGAGCCCGGCCGCGACCTCGACGGTCAACCGGCCGTTCCGACCGCCTCCCGGCGGGGCTTCCTCGCCCCGGATCCGGCTGAGCAGGGTGGTGGAACCCACGAAGCCGAGCACGCACACCACCACGGCGTTGGTGGCACCCAGGAGCTGAGCGAGCAGACCACCGAGCGGGCGGCCCGAGAACTGGATGACCTGGCGCGTGGTCTGGAGCCGGGAGTTGGCCTCCGGCAGGAGACCTCGGCCCACGAGGGCGGGCAGGTAGGACTGGCTGGCCACCTCGAAGAGGGTGAACAGGGCGCCGCTGAGCACGGCCACCACGTACAGCTGCGCCATCGTGAGCACGCCGGCCCACCAGGCCAGGGGGACCGAGGCGAGCACCAGCGCCTGGCCCCGTTCCGTCCACCGCAGCAGGGGGCGGCGTCGCACCCGGTCGACCCACACGCCGGCCGGCAGGCCGATGACCAGGTTGGGCGCCGTCCCGGCCGCGGCGAGGAGGCCCATCTCCAGGGGACCCGCCCCGAACACCGTCGCCGCGATCAGGGGCAACGCGACGAACTGCACGGCGTTGCCCAGCTGGCTGGAGAAGTCCGCTGACCACAGCAGGCGGAAGTCCCTCGACAGTGCCGGCTTCGGGGCACCGGGTTCGACGATCACGAGGGAACGCTTTCCGAACGGCCGAGCACCGGTCAACGGTTCGACCGGCGGAAGGACGGTGAGCGGTCAGATCACACGTCGGAAGGTGGAGCCGCTTCGGCGGGGCTGATCGGCGCCGCCGATCGGCGCGGGGCGGTGGGGCGAGCGGCCGGTCGAGCAGCCGCCGAACCGAGGAACACGGGTGAGGGGGCACCCCGGTGCCGGTCAGGCGCGGGACGGAACACCCGGTTCGCCCTCCGGGGGGTGGGTCGCCGTGCGCTCGACCATCGAGCGCACCGAGGCCGGGTCGCGGTACAGCGGGGAGGACACCACCCAGGCGATCGCCAGGCACTGCCCGATCAGCCCGACCACGAGCGCCTCCCGCACGCCCAGCCACTCCCCGAGGAGCCCGCCGAGGAGTCCGCCGAGGGGGATGAGCCCCCAGGCGAGGAAGCGGAGCGAGGCGTTCATGCGGCCGAGGAGGTGGTCCGGGGTGAGGGACTGCCGAAGGCTCACCTGGGCGATGTTGTAGACGATGACGCCGAAGCTGAAGACGAACTCGCCGACGGCGAAGAGCCCCAGCCGCCAGTCCTTCTCGGCGAACGCGCACAGCAGCCCGAACGGCGTGGTCACCAGCAGCGTGAACCAGCAGGCCCTGACCTGTCCGATCCGCCTCACCCACCAGCCCGCGCTGACCGCGCCGAGGACACCACCGAGGCTTCCCGCCGCCAACAGCAACCCGAGGGGACCCGGGGCGAGGCCGACCTCGCGGACCAGGAACAGCAGGACGACCGCCTGGACGATCCCGCCGAAGAGGTTCGCGGTCCCGGTGCACAGCGCGAGCGCGCGCAGCACGGGATGGGCGAAGACGAAACGCACGCCCTCCATGACCTCGGTGCGCAGCCGACGTCCAGGAGGGCGGGGACGAAGTTCCTCCACGACGCGCATCCTGCTCAGCGAGGTCGCCGAGACCAGGTAGCAGACGGCGGTCACGACCACCCCGCCGCCGGCGCCCATGACGTGGGCGAGGCCGCCGGCCGCCGGACTGCCGGAGACGAGCGCGACCGACTCGCTGGCCTGGAGCTTCGTGTTGCCCTCCACGAGCCTGCTCCTGCCCACCAGCGTCGGCAGGATCGACTGGTAGGAGACGTCGAAGAAGACCGTGCACACCCCGACGAGCAGTGCGACCACCAGCAGGTGCGTGAAGCTCAGCGCGTCCCACCACCAGGCCAGGGGAACGGTGGCCAGGAGGGCGGCGCGAGCCAGATCGCACCGGAGCATCAGGGGCCGTCGTCGTACCCGGTCCACGATCGCGCCGGCAGGGAGCCCGAGCACGAGGAAGGCACTGGTGCTCGCCGCCGTCAGCAGGCCCATCTGGAACGGGCTGGCACCAAGGCCGGTGGCCGCCACCAGGGGTATCAGGACGGAACCGATGATCTTGCCGAACTGCGCCGTCGTCTCCCCGACCCACAGGAGACGGAAGTCCCGGTGGTGCCAGAGGCTGCTCCCCGTCACGGGGAGCGATGGTCCAGCATCGGTTGGAAACCGTCAATCACATGCCGGTGCTCACCCCGGCCCCCAGGGGTGCGGAGGTGGGGGCGGTGGCCATCGGGTCCGGTGCGGTCGTGCCTAGGCTGTCGACATGGGTGAGCCGGCCGAGGAGACGCGGAGCGCGCGGCGGGTGCCGGCCACGGAGAAGCAGGCGGCGGCGCTCGCCTCTTCGGTACGGCTGCGCATCATCCGGCTCCTGCACGGACGCGAGCTGACCAACAAGGAACTCGCGGAACGGTTGGACCGGGATCCGGCCACGGTGCTCTACCACGTCCGCCGCCTCGTCGCGGCGGGTTTCCTGGTGGCCGGTCGCCCGCGCAGGGGGGCGAAGAACGCTCGGGCGATCCCCTACCGGTCGGTGGAGCTGTCGTGTGACCTGGAGCTGGGGCGCGCGGAGCGGGAACGACTGTCGGAGTCGATGTTGGCGGCCTTCCTCGCCGAGGTGGGATCGGCCGCCCCGGCCACGCTGCGGCAGTCCCGGCTTGTGCTCGAGCTGGACGAGGACGGTCGTGAGGAGTTCCTCGGCCGGTTGCGGGGGCTGCTGCACGAGTTCGCCGACCGGCGACCGGGGGCGGGCGCGCGGCGCTACGGCGTCTACGTCGCCCTCCACGAGGATGACTAGCCGGCCGCCTCGCGGGTCCAGCCCGGGTGAGGTGGACGGCGGACGCGGTCGCGCCCCCGGCTGCCCGTGGTTCCGCGCGGTCCGCGGGCCGCGTCCGGAGCGGCCCGGACCCGCCCGCCCCGGCCCCGAGGGCACCCCACCTCCCTCGGGAGCGGAAAAAGGGTGGCCAACCGTGGGATGATGGAGTCGTATGACGAACTTCGAGTCCGACCCAGAACTGGTCGAAGAAGAGACTCCGTCGACGGGTGACCTGGCCCTCGCCGACCGGGTGGCCCTCCGCAGGGTCGCCGGCCTCTCCACGGAACTGACCGACGTCACCGAGGTCGAGTACCGGCGGCTCCGCCTGGAGCGGGTGGTGCTGGTCGGCGTGTGGACGGACGGTGACAGCGCCTACGCGGAGGCCTCCCTGGCCGAGCTGGCCCGACTCGCCGAAACGGCCGGCTCCGAGGTCCTGGACGGGTTGGTGCAACGGCGCCCCCGCCCCGACCCGGCCACCTACATCGGCTCGGGCAAGGTGCGCGAACTGCGCGACCTCGCCGTGGCGCAGGGCGCGGACACGATCATCTGCGACGGCGAGCTGTCCCCCAGCCAGCTGCGTCAGCTGGAGGAGCGCGTCAAGCTGAAGGTGATCGACCGCACCGCCCTCATCCTGGACATCTTCGCCCAACACGCGAGTTCGCGGGAGGGCAAGGCGCAGGTCGAGCTCGCGCAGCTCCAGTACATGCTGCCCCGGCTGCGGGGCTGGGGTGAGGCGATGTCGCGGCAGGCCGGTGGACGGCTGGCGGGTGGTGGTATCGGCGGCCGGGGCCCCGGTGAGACGAAGCTGGAGACCGACCGCCGCCGGATCCACAAGCGGATCGCACGGCTGCGCCGGGAGATCAACCTGATGGGGCAGGCCCGGCAGACGAAGCGGAGTCGCCGCCTGGGCAGCAGCACCCCCAACGTGGCGATCGCCGGCTACACCAACGCCGGCAAGTCCAGTCTCCTGAACGCGGTCACCAACGCCGGGGTGCTGGTGGAGGACGCCCTCTTCGCGACCCTGGACCCGGCCACCCGGCGCGGGGTGACCCCCGACGGCCGGCCGTTGACCTTCACCGACACCGTCGGCTTCGTCCGGCACCTCCCGCACCAGCTCGTGGAGGCTTTCCGGTCCACGCTGGAGGAGGTGGCCGACGCCGACCTGCTGGTGCACGTGGTGGACGGTTCCGACGCGGTGCCCACGCGGCAGGTGTCCTCGGTGCGGGAGGTGCTGCGCGAGATCACCGAGGACCGCGAGACCCCGATGCCCCCCGAGCTCCTCGTCGTCAACAAGATCGACCAGGCGAGCGAGGTCGTGCTGGCGGAGCTCCGGCACCTCTTCCCCGAGGCGGTCTTCGTGTCCGCCCACACCCGGGAGGGCATCGAGGAGCTGCGCCAGCGCATCGCTGACGCCCTGCCGCGGCCCGGCGAGGTGGTGGACGCCCTGGTGCCCTACTCGCACGGCGGGCTGGTCGCCCGCGTGCACGAGGAGGGGGAGGTGCTGGAGGAGGAGCACACCGACACCGGCACCCGCCTGCGGGCCCGCGTGTGGCCGAACCTCGCCGCCGCGCTGCGGGAGTTCGCCGTGGACGTGCCGGCGCGCCACTGATGGCCGTCGCGTCAACGGTGCTGGGGGCCGTGGCGCTCACCGTCCTCTCCGCCGTGCCGGCGGCGGCCGTCCCTTCGGCGGCCGTCTCCCCGCCGGAGGGCGTGGAGCTCTGCCGGATGAGCGACCCCCGGTTGACGATGGTCTCCGGAATCGCCTCGGACGGGACGAACTGGTACGTGGTCAACGATCACGACCCGCAGGTCCAGGTCTTCGTCCTCAACCGGGACTGCTCGGTCGCGAGGGTGATCACCACCGGCATCGACCACTACGACGTCGGGGATGTCGCCGTCGCTCCGGACGGCACCATCTGGGTGGCCGAGACCGGGGACAACCGTCGGCGGCGGGAGCACGCCGCCTTCGTCCGGATCACCCCGGACGGAGTGGCGTCGCTGCACCGGGTGACGTACCCCAGGGGCCCGCATGACGCCGAGGCGCTGCTGCTGGACCGTGACGGCGTGCCCCACATCGTCACGAAGGAGATCTTCGGGACGGCCTACGTGTACCGACCGGCGGAGCCGCTGCGCACACCGGGACCGGTGCCCCTGGAGGAGGTGGGCACGGTGCGGTTCCGGAGCACCACCACCCCGGGCGGACCGATCCCGGAGCTCGTGGGGTCGGTGATGGTGACCGGGGGCTCGGTGAGCGCGGACGGCACCGTCGTCGCCCTGCGCACCTACACCGAGGCCTACCTGTTCAGCGCCCCCGATGGCGATGTGGTGGCCGCGCTGGCCGGCGAGCCGGTCAACATCCCGATACCGGACGAGCCCCAGGGCGAGGCGATCGCGCTGGAACCGGACGGCACGTTGCTCTCGACCTCCGAGGGGGAGAACCAGCCGATCCGCGCCTACTCCGGCGCCGTCGAGCTGCTCGCCGAAGCGGAGCGGTCCCGCGCGGCCACGGCGAGCGGCCCCGTGCCGTCCGAGGAGGAGGACCGCGCCGAGCCAGCGCGGAACGAGGGGGAGGACGCCGCCCTCAGGGCCGACGACGAGGGGATGCCGGGGTGGCAGGCGCTGGGGATCGCGGGCCTGCTCGCGGCGCTCCTCATGTGGGTCGTGAGCCGTTCGCGTCGAGCCTGAGCTCGGGACCGGCCGGAACGGCGGGCCGAGGGGAGCGTGCGGCCACGAGAGCCTGGCGGCGGGGTGCGGTCGGGAGCCGCTGATGCGCGCGTCACTCGGCGCTCGTCCCCGCCCGGGCGCCCCGGTACCGCCGGTACGGGTGGAGGTGCGCGGCCCGGCAGGGCGTCCGACCCCGGCCGAGGTCATCCGCTGCCCTCCGGGGCGCCGCTCGGTTCCGCCCGCTGGCGAACACGCGGTCGGCGCGCCGACCGTCCGTGGGGGTCCTCGCCCACCAGGCCCAACCCCTGCGGCCGGGGTATCGGGGCCGGTGGCGGTCCACCTCCCTCGGCTCGTCCCGTGGGCCCACCCCGCTCCGGCCGGGGAGGGGTCAGAGCCGGCGGAGGACTGCCACCACCTTGCCCAGGATGGTCGCGTCATCGCCGAGGATCGGCTCGAACGCGGGGTTGTGCGGCATCAGCCAGACGTGGTCCTCGCGTCGGCGGAAGGTCTTGACGGTCGCCTCCCCCTCCAGCATCGCCGCCACGACGTCGCCGTTCTCGGCGTCGGGTTGCTGGCGGACCACCACCCAGTCGCCGTCGGTGATCGCCGCTTCCACCATCGAGTCGCCGGTGACTCGGAGCAGGAACAGGGAACCCTCGCCGACGATCTCCCTGGGGAGGGGGAAGACGTCTTCCACCGCCTCCTCCGCGAGAACGGGACCGCCCGCCGCGATCCGGCCAAGCAGGGGGACGTAGGCGGGTGCCGCGGGCACGGGTTCCTCCGTGGCGGGGACCACCACGTCGACCGGGATCACGCCGACCGCGCGCGGGCGGTTCGGATCCCGGCGCAGGTACCCCTTCCGCTCCAGCGTCCGCAGCTGGTGGGCCACCGAGGAGGTGGAGGTCAGGCCGACCGCCTCCCCGATCTCCCGGATGCTCGGTGGGTAGCCGTGTTCGTCCAGCCACTGCCTGATCACGTCAAGCACCCGTTGTTGGCGGGTGGTCAGCACGCCGTGCGGAGGGGACGCGGCGCCCGGAGAGGGCACCTCGGACACGGCCGCCGCGCGGTCGGGGCCCGAATCCGGCTCGGTCCTGCGTGCCATCTCCTGTCCTCCTGGGCTGTCGCCCTCGTCGCACCGACGTCGGAATGACGTTCGGCTCCGGTCACCGTCGCCGATTCCCGCTCACCAGATGATCCGGGTCGCCATGCCGTCCACGCCTGGACCACCCTGGGCTGCCGTGGAGGCAAACGGCGGTATCGCGCGACTTCGCGCCGACCGACCGGTGTCCGCCCCACTCAGCCGGGACTGTCGAGACGTCCACGGTAACGCGAAGCACCGTGAAGATCAAACACCTGTTCGAATGGGTGAGTCGCTTCGTCGTCCCTGTTTCCCGGTGGCCGGAAAACGTGGCGACAATCGAACGTGCGTTCGGTGCCGGACGGATCGGAAATCGTCGCTCGGCGGGCGCCGTGTGGTGGACCATGTCGATCAACGGCATGGAGCGGGTGTGTTCGTGGTCCCGGTCGGCGGGTGGGTGAGTGTTCGGTCGGGGTGGGTGGCGCCGGCGCGGAGGGTACCTCGAACCGGCGGTGACTCCGGGTTCGTTCCTGGTGACGGACCGGCGTTCGTCCAGGTCGAGCCCACCCGTCGGGGCGAAGTTGGGGTTCACCCGTGTCGTTGCTTGCACCCGCTTCGGTCGCGTGTCTAGGTTGGGACCCCAACATCTAGTGTCGGAGTGCCGGGAACGCTCTACAGATTGGGGTTCGGGTGAGCTTGGTGAACGATGCCCGAGTATCCTGGTCAGTGGGCGCGGCGATGCCGGACCCACCAGGACGTACCGAGTTAAGGGGTGGATCGTGCGGTGTCCGTTCTGTCGACACTCTGACTCCCGCGTCGTCGACTCGCGGGAGGTCGACGAGGGACAGGCCATCCGGCGTCGGAGGTCGTGCACGGGCTGTGGTCGCCGGTTCACCACCGTCGAGGAAGCCGTGCTCGCCGTCGTCAAGCGTTCCGGTGTGACCGAGCCGTTCAGCCGGAACAAGGTCGTCCGAGGCGTGCAACGCGCCTGCCAGGGACGGCCGGTGGACGAGGACGCCCTCCAGCAGCTCGCGCACCGCGTCGAGGAGGCCATCCGCTCCACGGGTTCCGCCGAGATCGCCAGCCACGAGGTGGGACTGGCGATCCTGGGGCCACTCCGCGACCTCGACGAGGTCGCCTACCTGCGCTTCGCCAGCGTCTACCGTGCGTTCTCCTCCGTGGAGGACTTCGAGAAGGAAATCGCCGAGTTGCGGACCGCCCAGGCGGACCGGCAGGAGCCCGCCGACGCCCGCTGAGCGTCTGCGGAACCCGGCTTCGGGGGCCGAGGACGGCCCCACAACCACACCCGGCGTCGTGTCGTGGCGCACGGCTGCCCACAGGCGGCCCACCACGGCACGAACACGCCCGCGACCGCCCGAGCGGCGGACGAACAGGACCAGCAGGACGAGGAGAGAGCGGCATGACTGAAACCGTCGGGAGCGCCACCGGACGAGCCAGGAGCAGGGCGAAGTCCACCACCGGCGGATCCCGGTCGGCGGGAGCGAGACTCCGGGTGAGCCGTGTGCACACCACGGAGGGCGTCCACCCCTACGACGCCGTGAACTGGCAGCACCGCGATGTCGTCATGACCAACTGGCGTGACGGATCGGTCAACTTCGAGCAGCGCGGTGTGGAGTTCCCCGACTTCTGGTCGGTCAACGCCGTGAACATCGTCACCAGCAAGTACTTCCGGGGAGCGGTGGGCTCGGAGCACCGGGAGAACAGCCTCCGCCAGCTCATCGACCGGGTCGTGGGCACCTACGTCGCGGCCGGGGTCGAGCACGGCTACTTCGAGAGCGACGCCGACGCGGAGATCTTCGAGCACGAGCTCACCCACATGCTGCTCCACCAGGTGTTCAGCTTCAACTCCCCGGTCTGGTTCAACGTCGGTACCGCCTCCCCGCAGCAGGTCAGCGCCTGCTTCATCCTGGCGGTCGACGACACCATGGAGTCGATCCTGAACTGGTACCGCGAGGAAGGGCTGATCTTCAAGGGGGGCTCCGGCGCGGGCCTGAACCTGTCCCGCATCCGATCCTCCAGGGAGCTGCTGTCCTCCGGGGGCACCGCTTCCGGGCCGGTCTCGTTCATGCGCGGGGCGGACGCCTCCGCCGGCACCATCAAGTCCGGCGGCGCCACCAGGCGTGCCGCGAAGATGGTCGTCCTCGACGTCGACCACCCCGACATCGAGGAGTTCGTCGACACCAAGGCCCGGGAGGAGCAGAAGATCCGGGCGCTGCGCGACGCCGGCTTCGACATGGACCTGGGCGGCGACGACATCGTCTCCGTGCAGTACCAGAACGCCAACAACTCGGTCCGCGTCTCCGACGAGTTCATGCGGGCCGTGGAGTCGGGCACGACCTTCGCGCTGCGCTCCCGGACCACCGGTGAGACGGTCGAGGAGGTCGACGCGCGGCGGCTCTTCGACCGCATCGCCCGGGCCGCCTGGGAGTGCGCCGACCCCGGGGTGCAGTACGACACCACCATCAACGACTGGCACACCTGCCCGGAGTCCGGCCGCATCACGGCGTCCAACCCGTGCTCGGAGTACATGCACCTCGACAACTCCAGCTGCAACCTCGCGTCGCTGAACCTGATGCGCTTCCTGAGCGAGGACGGGATCTTCGACGCCGACCTGTTCGAACGCTCGGTCGAACTGGTGATCACCGCGATGGACATCTCCATCTGCTTCGCGGACTTCCCCACCCCGGAGATCGGCGACACCACCAGGAAGTTCCGCCAGCTGGGCATCGGCTACGCCAACCTCGGCGCGCTGCTGATGGCCACCGGGCACGCCTACAACTCCGACGGCGGGCGGTCGCTGGCCGCGTCGATCACCTCGTTGATGACGGCCGTCTCCTACCGGCGTTCCGCCGAGCTCGCCGGCATCGTGGGCCCCTACGAGGGGTACGCGCGCAACGCGGACGCCCACCAGCGCGTCATGCGCAAGCACGCCGCGGCCAACGACCTGATCCGCACCTACGACCAGAACGACTCCGCCATCCAGGCCCGCGCCACCAGCGCCTGGCAGCGGGGCCTGGAGGTCGGGGCCCGCAACGGGTGGCGGAACGCGCAGGCCAGCGTCCTCGCGCCCACCGGCACGATCGGCCTGATGATGGACTGCGACACCACGGGCATCGAACCCGACCTCGCGCTCGTGAAGTTCAAGAAGCTCGTCGGTGGCGGCTCCATGCAGATCGTCAACCAGACCGTGCCCCGTGCGCTCCGCGCGTTGGGGTACCAGCAGGAGCAGAGCGAGGCGATCGTCGAGTACATCGCCGAGCACGGTCACGTGGTGGACGCTCCCGGGCTGCGGCCGGAGCACTACGAGGTGTTCGACTGCGCGATGGGGGAGCGGGCCATCGCCCCGATGGGCCACGTCCGCATGATGGCCGCCGTCCAGCCCTTCATCTCCGGTGCCATCTCCAAGACCGTCAACCTGCCGGAACGGGCCACCGTCGAGGACGTCGCCGAGATCTACCGCGAGGGCTGGCGGCTGGGCCTGAAGGCGTTGGCCATCTACCGCGACAACTGCAAGGTCGGCCAGCCGCTGTCGGCGGGGAAGTCGAAGTCCGGGGCGGAGGAGGCCCCGGAGCCGGTTGTCGAGTACCGGCCCGTCCGCAAGCGGCTGCCCAAGAAGCGCCCCAGCCAGACCGTGTCCTTCACGGTGGGCGGCGCCGAGGGCTACCTGCACGCCGGCTCCTACCCGGACGACGGTCTCGGTGAGATCTTCGTGAAGCTCGGCAAGCAGGGTTCGACCCTCGCCGGAGTGATGGACGCCTTCTCCATGTCCATCTCCGTGGGGCTCCAGTACGGAATCCCCCTCGAGTTCTACGTGTCCAAGTTCCAGAACCTCCGGTTCGAGCCGGCGGGCATGACCGACGACCCGGACGTGCGGATCGCCACCAGCGTCCTGGACTACCTCTTCCGCCGCCTCGCCCTCGACTACCTGCCGTTGGAGAAGCGCGTCGAGCTGGGCATCTTCAGCGCTGCCGAGCGGTCGGCGCAGGTGGCCGGGGAGAACGGTGACGCCACCGAGCCGGTCGACCTGGAGGGGATGCGCTCGACCGTGGAGGCCGGGCAGGCCCCGGAGCCCCCGGCGAGCGGTGCGGGCAGCTCGACCGAGCTGCTCGAACTGCGGCAGGGCAAGGAGGCGGACGCACCGCTGTGCTTCACCTGCGGCACGAAGATGCGCCCCGCCGGGTCCTGCTACGTGTGCGAGGGCTGCGGCTCCACCTCCGGCTGCAGCTGAGACCCGGCGCAGCGGTGGACCGTGCGGGCCACCGCTGCGCCCGGAACCAGGACCGCGGGGGAGGGGAGTCGCCGGAAACGGCGCCCCTCCCCCGTCTCCTTCCCGCCCTCGTCAGGTGCCGGTGGTCACGAGCTGGAGGAAGCGGTTGTCCAGGTGCCGCTCCGACGAGACCGGTAGCGCCACACCGTGCCGAGACGCGATCTTGCGTTCGATCTCCGCGATGAGGCAGGCGATCGTGGCCGGGTTCAGGCGTCCTTGCCCGAAATGGGTGACAACGCGGTCGTATTCGATCCGGAACAGGGCGCGGAACTGCTCGTGCGACCCGGCCTCGTCGAGGAGGCCGGTGTCGACGGCCCAGGAAAAGGGCTTCCTCCCGAACATCGTCTCGAATTCCTCGTAGCCCGGTAGGTCCAGTAGGTGTCGTAGAACGACACGCAGGTCGCCCGGAGCCAGGCCCACAGGTACCGCGGATCCTGGTGGTTGGGCGCCTCGTGGTGGCACCGTCCGCACAGCAGCACCAGGTTCTCCGCCGTGTTGGGGCCGCCGAGCGCGGCGGGGATGATATGGCATTTCTGCAACGCCGACCGGTAACCGCAGCGCCAACACCGTTCGTGCGCGTCGCTCCAGTCCACTCCGAGGGCGCTTTCGTCCTCCCGCGCCGACCAGTGGGCGACGATGTCCCGCGCGCAGGGACCCGCGCTCCCCTTGTTCCCCATTGCCGTGTTCCTCCTACGTCAGGTGCCCCCGGCGTTCATCGTGTCCACTGGAGAGTGCGGCGATCCGAGTACCGGGACGAGCTGGCGCGCCTCGCCGCGGTCTGGGACGGAGCGGCGCGAGGACCACGTCGGCCGGCCTCCAACGGCCCGGTCCTGGCCACCCCCGGTGACCGGGGCGGCCGGGAGGGTGGTCCCGTCCGGTCGACCCTGCGGAAAAAAGAGGTGCGGGCCGGCGCGGGACCTTGTTACGGTCACGCCGTGATCTGAGAGCGAGACCCGAGTGACCCGCTGATCCAGCGTGGTACCGCCGCTTCGGTCGCCCATCTGACGGGCGGCTCGCCCGCGCACCGCTGACGTCCCCGATCCCGTCGGACCGTGGACCGGTCACGGTGTCGCGCACCTTGCCTGAGACGGGGTCTCGTCGTGCCCGCGTTCCCCGAGTCGCGCCCGGGGTTCGACCGCTGGGCCGCCGCCCCGTGACACCCTGGAACGGAGGCTCCTCCATGCCCTCTTTCCCGCACCGGCCTGCCGTGAGCGGCGCGGACCGATCGGAACCGACCGCCCGCCCGTCCGTGCCCCCGCCCTCCACCCCCGAGACGATCCGCACCAGCTGGGAGGAGCCCATGCCCGC
>NZ_AGVX02000227.1 GCF_000239155.1 Actinoalloteichus spitiensis RMV-1378 | reverse complement strand
CCCACGTTCCCCCAAGCCCGCCCCCGTCCGCCGCCGGATCCGGCGGCCCGCACCCCACGACCGCGCGTCACGCCACCAGACCGCACCGGTCCCGTGGCCGTGGTCTCCCCACCACCACAGGAAAGGAGCCGCGTGATGTCCCTCGCGCCAGCGCCGCAGGACGTGCTCGTCGCCCCGGGCCAGTCCATCCAGGAAGCGCTCGACGCCGCCGGCCCCGGCGTCACCATCCGCCTGGAGGCCGGCACCTACGCCGAGCACCTCTGGATCAGGCACGGCGGCGTGACCCTCGTGGGCGCCGGACCCGGTCGGACCGTGCTGCGCCCCGGCGGCGAACCCACCGCGTCGATCCCCCAGCTCACCGACGCGCCGGAGGGTGCGGTCAGCGGGATCAGCGTCCACGGCACCGGTGAACCGGTCGAGGGCGTCACCCTGCGCGGCATCACCATCACCGGATTCCCCGGGGCCGGCGTCCACGCCCACTCCGCCACCGACCTCACCGTGGAGGACGTGGCCGTCGAGGACAACGCGGTCTGGGGCATCTACCTCCGCGAGTCCGAGCGCCTCACCGTCCGGCGCTGCCAGGCGTCGGGCAGCCAGTACGGCGGCGTCGCCCTCAGCTTCTGCTCCGGCGACACCTCCCTGATCACCGACACCGAAACCCACACCAACGGGTTCGGTCTCTTCGTCGACAACTCCTCCCACGCCCGGCTGGTCGGCAACCGGGCACACGGCAACGCCGCTGGCGTCATGCTGCTCAACCAGACCTACCCGGGGGAGCCCCCGGGCGGCGTCCGGGACTGCCTGGTCATCGACAACGACATCCACGCCAACAACCTGGCCGCAGGCGGCGGGGACCCCGAGGTGCTCGCACCGGCAGGACCGCCGATCTCCGGTGTCGGCGTCGCCGTCATCGGCACCACCCGCGTCGCCCTGGTCCACAACCGGATCAGCGGGCACCGGCCCAGCGGGTTCTCCGTGATGGGCGGCGCCGTCACCCTCGCCTCCTCGAAGGAGTGGGGCGGCGCCGACCCGGTGGACAACACGGTGCTGGGCAACGAGATCACCGACAACGAACCCCACGACCTCCAGGTCGGCAGCGACCTGGACCGGCAGCTGTTCCGGGGCAACCTCGCCCCGGTCACCGACCCGGCCGGGATCGACGGCTGCGCGGGGGAGGCCGGTCAGTGACGGACGCCCTGGTCTGCCAGGACCTGACCAAACGGTTCGGGCGCCACCTCGCCGTCGACTCGATCAGCTTCACCATCGAACGCGGCGAGGCCTACGGCCTGCTCGGCCCCAACGGGGCCGGGAAGACCACCACCATCTCCATGCTCTCCGGGCTGCTGCGCCCCGACGCCGGCAGCGTCCACATCGCCGGCCACGCCCTCACCCAGGACCCGAGGGCCGCCAAAGCCCGGATCGGGTACGTGCCGCAGGAGATCGCCCTCTACCCGGAACTGACCGGACGGGAGAACCTGCGCTACTTCGGACGCCTCTACGGCCTGCCCCGCCGCACCCTCCAGAACCGCATCGCGGAGGTCCTCGACCTGGTCGGCCTCACCGACCGCGCCGACGACAAGGTGGGCGACTACTCGGGCGGCATGAAGCGGCGCATCAACATCGGCGCCGCCCTGCTCCACGAACCCACCCTCCTCGTCCTCGACGAGCCCACCGTCGGCGTCGACCCGCAGAGCCGCAACGCCATCCTCGAGGGGGTCGACCAGCTGGTCGCCGCCGGCATGAGCCTGCTCTACACCTCCCACTACATGGAGGAGGTGGAACGGGTGTGCAAGCGGGTCGGCATCATCGACAAGGGCCGGCTCGTGGCCGAGGGCACGAAACGGGAACTGGTCTCCCGGCTGGGCACCTCCGACCGGGTCGAACTGGTGCTCGACGGGGACATCACCGCCGCCGCCGAGAAGCTCCGGGCCGTCGACAGGGTCACCGAGGCCGTGCCCACCGGCACGTCCAGCGTCCGCCTGCTCGCCGAGGGCAGCAGGCACCTGCTGCCCTCCTTCATCGCCGCCGTCGAGGGGGTGGCCACCATCACCGGGGTCGAGATCACCGAACCCGACCTCGAGGCTGCCTTCCTGCACCTGACCGGCAGCACACTCCGGGACTGAACGGGACATGCTCAGAGCACTTCTCGTGGTGAGCGGCCACGAACTCCGCTCCCGACTCCGCGACGGAACGGCCCTGTTGATCGCCCTGGTCGCCCCGGTCGCCCTGGCCTCCCTGTTCGGCCTCGCGCTCGGCGGTGAGGACCCGCCGCTGCGCGCGTCGATCGGCATCGTCGACCTCGACGGCGGCGACTTCCCCACCAGCGTGCGGCGCGAGGCGCTGGCCACCGAGGAACTCCAGGACGTCCTCACGCTGCGCGACTACGCCGACGAGGAGCAGGCCGGCGCGGCCGTCGACGACGGCGAGATCGGCGCGGCGATCGTCTTCCCCCCGGGCTTCAGCGACAGCGTGGGCGCGGGTGAGGGCGGCGAGGTCACCGTGCTCACCTCCGACTCCACACCGCTGGCAGGGGTGATCGCCAACAGCATGGTGGACCAGATCTCCGCGCTGGTCGAGGCCAGGACCCTGGCCGTGCGCGCCTCCCTGGACGCCGGCGTACCGGCCGACGAGGTGCGGCTCTTCGTCGAGGAGAACGGCGCGGCCGGGCCCACCCTGACCCTCGACGCCGACCCGATGGCCGGCGGCAAGGTCGACGTCGCCGTCCACTACGCCTCGGGCATGGCGGTGCTCTTCGCCTACCTGGTGGTCGCGACCTCGACCCGCAGCCTGCTCACCGACCGGCAACTGGGCACCCTCAGCCGGCTGCGGGTCGCGCCGGTCCCCCAGTGGACACCCGTCGTCGGCAAGGGGATCGTCGGGTTCCTGCTCGCCATGACCAGCGTCTGCGTCACCTGGGCCTCCTCGGTGCTGTTCTTCGGGTTGAGCTGGGGCGACCCGCTGGCCGTGCTGGTGCTGTGCGGGGCGCACGTGCTCGCCGCCACCGCGATCACCATGCTCGTCGCCAGCAACGCCAGGACCGACGCCCAGGCCGACGGGTACAACCTGGGCATCGCCTTCGTCTCCGGAATCCTGGGCGGCAGCCTCGTCCCCCTCTACAACCTGCCGGAGTTCCTCCAGACCCTCGCCCTGTTCACCCCCAACGGGTGGACGTCGACCGGCCTGGCCAGTCTCGCCGCCGGCGGTGACCTCGGTTCCGTCGTCGGTCCGATCGGCGTGGTCTGCCTGATCGCGGTCGTCGCCGGGGGCCTGGCCGCCCTCCGATTCCGGAAAGGACTCCTCGGATGAGCCCGACTCGGCGGCGGCCCCGACCGATCCTGGCCCTGGTGGTGGCCAACCTGCGACGCCAGGCCCGGGACCGCACCGGCCTGTTCTTCATGGTCGTCATGCCCTTCGTGACCATCGCCTTCGTCGGTCTCGCCCTCGGCGGCGGTTCGGGCGGGGAGACCCGGCTCCCGGTGGGGGTGGTCGCCGGGAACGACGACCCGATCGCGGCGGCCGTGCTGGAGGAGCTGGAGGCCAGCCCGGACCTCGACGTGGAACGCCGGGACTCCGAGGAGGAGGTGCGGGCCGGGGTGCGGGAGGGACGCCTGGCCGTGGGCCTGCTCATCACACCGGGCTCCACCGAGCTGGAACTGGTGATGACCCAGACCAACGGCACCGGCATGGCCGCCCGCAGCGCGGTCGACGTCGCCGTGGGCCGGGTCTCGGCCGTCCTGGAGGCCACCCGCGCCGCCGAGGCGGCCGGGGCCACTCCCGAAGAGGCGGCGGCGTCCGTGCGGGCCGCCCGGGAGGACTCGGCCGAGGTCGCCGTCCGCACCCGGGACGGCGGTGACCAGGGCTCCGACCCGCAGGGCTTCGCCTACACCGCCCCGGCGAACCTCGTGCTGTTCACCTTCATCAACTCGATGGCGGTGGCCGCGGCGCTGGTCGAGACCCGCCGGCTGGGGATGGTCCGCCGCTCACTGGCCGCCCCCGTCCGGCCGGGCACCGTGCTGGCGGGGGAGGCGTTGAGCCGGCTGGCGGTGGCGGTGGCGCAGGCCCTGCTCATCATCGTCGTCAGCGCCCTGATGTTCGACGTCTCCTGGGGAGACCCGCTGGGCGTCGCCGTGGTGGTGGGCGCCTTCTGCCTGGTGGCCACCGGGGCGGCCATGCTGGTCGGCAGCCTGGTCCGCTCCCCGTCCCAGGCTCCGGCGATCGGCCCGCCGGTCGGGATCGTGCTCGGCATGCTCGGCGGGTGCCTGTGGCCACGGGAGGTGGCGGGGGAGACCCTCACCACCATCGGCTACCTGTTCCCGCACGCCTGGGCCATGGACGGCCTGCTGACCCTCGCCCGTCCCGGTCAGGGCGCGGCCGAGGTGCTGGTGGAGGTGGCCGTGCTGTTGGGGATGGCGGCGGTGCTGCTGGTGGTCTCCCTGGTGGTGTTCCGCCGCCGGGCCATGACACTGCGCTGAACCGGTCGCTCCGGTCGGGGCGGCGCGCCCACCGCCCCGACCGGCGCCGGCGGAACCACCACCACGCCGTCCCGCCACCCGTGAGCACGGGGGTCGCCGCCTCCGGCGACCCCCAGAAGTCCTGACCGGCGTTCCGAGGGGGCCGCGAGGACGAGGGGGGAACGAGGTCGGCGGCACCCCCCGACGGTCGATCGCACCCACCGGCGCGTTGGTCCGGTCGCAGCCGTGCCGGGGGCGCGAACACCGGGAACGCTGGTGCTGCCGTCGCCGCCGGCCACATCGGCCACCCGGGCACCAGCACGGTCCGGCGAGCTCCCACCCACGACCGACCGTCCCGCCCGCCATCCGTCGACCCGGGTATCGCGAGGACGGGGGCAGGGGTCCGCGCCGAGCCGTCGCCCTCAGGCCGCGACGCCCATCCGGTGGGCCATCCCCCTCGCCTCCCGTGCGGCGGGCTCGGCGAGCCGGCGGCCCAGAACGGATCGCACGGCCTCCCGCACCAGGGGGTTGTTCCTGGTCAGCTGCGGCGCGAGTTCCTCGGCGCGGCGAAGCACCCGGACCCCCTGCTCCCGGGTCCGGCCGGCCCTGAGCAGGGAACGGCCGTAGTCGGAGTAGAACTGCGCCTGTCGGCCCCGGTCGGGCAGCGTACCCGGGTCGACACCCTCGGCGAGCCGTTCCACCAGGGAGTGGTCCCCGAGTTCCGCCGCGATCGAGACCCGCCAGAACGCGACGTTGGTGCGGCCGAACCACAGGTAGCCGAATCGCCCGGCGTCGGAGGAGAGCCGGTTCGCCAACACCTCCGCCTCGTGGAGGTGGTCGGTGGCGCCCCGGGTGTCGGCCAGGGTCGCGTGCGCGAACGCCGCCGTCAGGTGCAGCTGCCCCGCCGCCTGCGCCACCCGGTGGTCGGACATCTCGTCCGCGAGCAGGTCCAGCCAGCGGCACGCCTGCCGGATCTGACGTTCCCGCCCCACCCCGCCGATCATGTGCGTGCGGACCCACAGGGCGTGGGCGGTGTGCTCGGGCCGGCCCAGGCGCTCGGCGACGCCCATGAGCCGGTCGGCCGCCACCCACGCCAGGGGGCGGACGCCGGTGTTCTTCGCGATGACCGCCGCCGCGTGGTAGCAGGCGGCCAGCGCGACCAGGGCGTCGGTGCGATGTGGCGAGGAGGCACGGCCGGCTGTCACGAGAAGTTCCTCGACGAGCCGGGGAAGCAGGTACCCCTGGGCCGCGTAGTCGGCGCGGGGCCGCAGGTCGGAGTTCAGCCGGCGCACGTCGGCCGCCACCTCACCCCACGGCCGGACGGGCCGGTCCGGGACGTCACCGACGCGGTGGTCGGCCAGCACGGCGGCGAGGTCCTCGGTGGCCGCACGCGCCTCGGCGGCGACCGGGTCGGGTGCGGACCAGGCGAGCGGCCCGCTGATCTCGGACGGGGCGACCCGCAGGGCGGCGGCGAGGGCTTCCAGCGTGGACCGGCGCTCCACCGGACGCGTGCCGGTCTCGATGTGGGAGATGGAGGACTTGGTGAAACCGGACAGGTCGGCGAGGACCTGCTGCGACATCCCCCGGGCGTGGCGCAGCGCGCGAATCCGCCGCCCCAGGTGTTCCGTGCTGTCCATGATGGCCCTCCTCGGCGGCGGGACCGCCCCGACACCTCGACCTGCCTGTCCCTGGCTTCCGGGCGGCACGTGCCTCGCCCTGGGGTGATCGCGCGGGGAAGTGGTTCCGTTGCTCAGTGTAGCGGTGGCGGGGGTGCCAGCGTGTGAACGGACGGCGCCCGCTCCGCTGTGGACAGGGGCTCGCAAGGCCCGGCCGCCGCCTGGCCGTGACCGGCCGCCGGAGCAGGGCCGGCACGCGCCGGCGGGGCCAGCGGTCGGCCCGCCCCGTTACCTTTTTCGTAGCTCCTGATCAAGGAGTCG
>NZ_AGVX02000228.1 GCF_000239155.1 Actinoalloteichus spitiensis RMV-1378 | reverse complement strand
CCGGCCGCTTCCGGCCGGCCCGCACGGCGTAACCCCCTCCCCGGCGGAGGAAGGTACCGAACACGCTCTGTTGGTTGAAAGGGGCAGTAATTGCGTCTTTACTGCCTCCCGCGGGTGGTTGTGGTCCCGGCGGAAGTCCGCCGGGCATCGGTCTCACTCGGGAGAGTGAAGCCAGGACGGGACTACTTAGGCTCGCCTAAGAAGTTTTTGTGAAATAGCCACCCTTAGGGTTCGTTCGGGCGGCGGCTCTGCCGCCGGGAGTGGCGAGGATGAAAGGACGGCGACGTGTTGGAGTCCTACCTCCCCCTCGTGTTGCTGTTCGTACTGGCAACCGGGTTCGCGGTGTTCTCGGTCGCGGTCGCGCCCCTTGTTGGTCCCCGTCGGTACAACAGGGCCAAGCTCGACGCCTACGAGTGCGGGATCGAACCCTCGCCGGTGCCGGTCGCCGGCGGCGGTCGAATTCCGGTCAAGTTCTACCTGACCGGGATGCTGTTCATCCTGTTCGACGTCGAGGTCGTCTTCATGTACCCCTACGCCGTCGCCGCCGGCGGGCTGGGGGTCTTCGGGCTGGTCGCCGTCGGGGTCTTCCTGCTCGCCGTGACCATCGCCTTCGTCTACGAATGGCGTCTCGGCGGCTTGGACTGGGACTAGGCCGGCGAGCCGGGGAGGACACGCGAGAGTCATGGGACTGGAAGAGAAGCTGCCGAGCGGGGTCCTGCTGACCACCGTCGAGAAGCTGGTCAACTGGAGCCGGAAGACGTCGATGTGGCCGGCCACCTTCGGGTTGGCCTGCTGCGCCATCGAGATGATGACCTCCGGTGGGGCGCGCTACGACATCGCCAGGTTCGGGATGGAGCGGTTCAGCGCCACGCCGAGGCAGGCCGACCTGATGATCGTCGCGGGGCGGGTGAGCCAGAAGATGGCTCCGGTGCTGCGCCAGATCTACGACCAGATGCCCGAACCGCGCTGGGTGCTGGCGATGGGCGTGTGCTCCTCCTCGGGCGGCATGTTCAACAACTACGCGATCGTGCAGGGCGTCGACCACGTCGTGCCGGTGGACATGTACCTGCCAGGCTGTCCGCCCCGGCCCGAGGCGCTGCTCGACGCCATCCTGAAGCTGCACGCCAAGGTCATGGACGAGCCGCTCGGTCCGAAGCGCGCCGCCGCGCTCGCCGAGAGCGGGCACCGCACCGAGCTGATCCCGTCGTCCGTCCGCTACGCGAAGAAGAAGTGAGCGGTGGTTTGCCGTGAGCGATGACGAGACCGACCGCAGGATCCCGGTCAGGGGGCCGCTCGCCGGGGAGTCCCCGCCGAGTGCCGCCGAGCTGACCCCCCAGGAGGAGGCCGAGCACGAGGCCCGGGGTGGTGTCGTGGCCGGCAGGTCGCGTCAGGGCATGTTCGGCGTCCGGGGTTCGGGGGACACCAGCGGGTACGGCGGGCTCCGCCTTCCCGCCTACGTCCCGCAGCCGGCCCAACGCCCCTACGGCGACTGGTTCGACGACTTCACCGACGACCTCCTCGCGGCGATGGCGGACAACGGGATCCCGGCGGAGGCCATCCAGCAGGTCACCGTCGACCGGGGAGAGATCACCTACTACGTCCGGCGCGAGGACCTGCTCCCGCTGTGCCGGGTGCTGCGCGACGACGCCTCCCTCCGGTTCGAGCTCTGCAGCTCGGTGTCCGGGGTGGACTACGGCCCCGAGGTCCCGCAGCGGCTGCACTCCGTCTACCACCTGACCTCGATGACCTTCCGGCGCCGCATCCGGCTGGAGGTCACGCTCGAGGTGGACGACCCGCACGTGCCGAGCGTGGTGGAGGTGTACCCCACCGCCGACTGGCAGGAGCGCGAGGCGTGGGACATGTTCGGCATCGTCTACGACGGACACCCGGCGCTGACGCGGATCCTGATGCCCGACGACTGGGACGGTCACCCGCAGCGCAAGGACTACCCGCTCGGCGGGATTCCGGTGGAGTACAAGGGCGCCGAGATACCGCCGCCTGATCAGCGGAGGGCGTACTCATGAGTCACGAACGGCTTGCCGACGTCACGACCGGCACCGACACCGCCGTCGGCGAGGGGCGAGACCCGTACGCCGCCGAGCGGCGCACCACCGAGGGGCCGGTCTACACGGTCACCGGCGGGGACTGGGACGAGCTGCCCAGCGCCCCGGGCCACGACGAGCGCATCGTCATCAACATGGGCCCGCAGCACCCCTCGACGCACGGTGTCCTCCGGCTCGTGCTCGAACTGGAGGGTGAGACCGTCACCCAGTCCCGGCTGGTCATCGGGTACCTGCACACGGGGATCGAGAAGAACACCGAGTACCGCACCTGGACCCAGGCCGTCACGTTCATCACGCGGATGGACTACCTGGCGCCGCTGCACAACGAGACCGCCTACTGCCTGGCGGTCGAGAAGCTGCTGGGCACCGAGGCACCCCGGCGGGCGCAGATCATCAGGGTGCTGCTCATGGAGCTGAACCGCATCAGCTCCCACCTGGTCTTCCTCGCGACCGGCGGGATGGAGCTCGGCTCCACGACCGGCATGGTCTTCGGGTTCCGGGAGCGCGAGGAGGTCCTGCACCTGCTCGAGTTCCTGACCGGGCTGCGGATGAACCACGCGTTCGTCCGGCCCGGCGGTGTCGCGCAGGACCTCCCCGTCGGCTACGGCGAGAAGATCCGCGACTTCCTCAAGGTGATGCGCAAGCGCATCCCGGACTACCACCGCATGTTCACCGGGCAGCCCATCTGGCAGCGCCGGCTCAAGGGAGTCGGCCACCTGCCGTTGGACGGCGCGATCGCGCTCGGAGCGACCGGCCCGATCCTGCGGTCCGCCGGGCTGGCGTGGGACCTGCGGAAGATCCAGCCCTACTGCGGCTACGAGGAGTACGACTTCGAGGTCCCCACCTCCTACGACGCCGACTGCTTCGCCCGCTACCTGCTGCGGGTCGAGGAGATCGACCAGTCGTTGGGGATCGTCGAGCAGACCCTGGCCAAGCTCGCCGAGACCGAGGGCGACCCGGTCATGGTCGAGGACGGCAAGATCGCCTGGCCGGCCAAGCTCAGCATCGGCCCGGACGGGCTCGGGAACTCCCTCGAACACGTCCGCAAGATCATGGGTCAGTCGATGGAGTCCCTCATCCACCACTTCAAGCTGGTGACCGAGGGCTTCGACGTGCCGCCCGGCCAGGTCTACGTCCCCGTCGAATCGCCCCGTGGCGAGCTCGGCTACCACGTCGTGTCCGATGGCGGTACCCGACCGATGCGGGTGCACGTGCGCGAACCCAGCTTCGTGAACCTCCAGTCAATGCCAGCGATGACCGAGGGCGGCCTGGTGGCCGACGTGATCGCCTCGGTCGCCTCCATCGACCCGGTCATGGGTGGTGTGGACCGATGACGATTCAGCACGACGAGCCAGGAACGCCCCAGGGGCAGCCCGCGGGCGACCCGGCGAGCTCCCCGTTCGACGAGCGGACCGCCGAGCGGGCCCGCGAGCTCGTCGCCCGGTACCCGGTCGCCCGGTCCGCGCTGCTCCCGATGCTGCACCTGGTGCAGTCCGTGGAGGGGCACGTCAGCCAGGCGGGCATCGAGTTCTGCGCCCGCCAGCTCGACCTCAGCGCGGCCGAGGTGAGCGCCGTCGCCACCTTCTACACGATGTACAAGCGGAAGCCGTGCGGCGAGCACCTCGTCAGCGTCTGCACCAACACGCTGTGCGCGGCCCTGGGCGGGGACGACATCTACGCCCGGCTGCGCGGTGAACTGGGTGTCGGCCACGAGGAGACCGCAGGGGAACCCGGGACTCCCGGTTCGGTGACCCTCGAACACGCGGAGTGCCTCGCGGCCTGCGACCTCGGTCCGGTCCTCCAGGTCAACTACGAGTACTTCGACAACCAGACGCCCGACTCGGCCAGCGAGCTGGTGGCCAGGCTCCGCGCCGGGGAACGCCCGGAACCGACCCGGGGAGCCCCGCTCACGGACTTCCGCCAGGCGGAGCTGCAACTGGCCGGCTTCTTCGAGGGCCGGGACAGCGACGTGGAGGCACCGTCCACCGCTCCCGAGACGGTGCGCGGCGCCCGGATCGCGGCCGAGAAGGGCTGGACCGCCCCGGCGATGCCGGACGAGGCGGAGCTGCCCCCGGTTCCGGAGAAGAAGTAGGGGAGTGGACGGACGATGAGCGAACCGACACCGGGCACGGGCGTGGCACCACTGACCCCGGTCCTGACGCGGCGCTGGCTCTCCCCCAGGTCCTGGAGCCTGCGCACCTACGAACAGCTGGAGGGGTACTCGGCGCTGCGCCGCGCCCTCGGCGCGCACCCCGACCAGCTCATCCAGCTGATCAAGGACTCCGGCCTGCGCGGTCGGGGCGGTGCCGGCTTCCCGACCGGGATGAAGTGGGGCTTCATCCCGCAGGGGGACGGCAAACCCCACTACCTCGTGATCAACGCGGACGAGGGCGAGCCGGGGACCTGCAAGGACATCCCCCTGATGATGGCCGACCCGCACTCGCTCATCGAGGGCGTCATCATCACCGCCTACGCCATCAGGGCGAACTTCGCGGCGATCTACGTGCGCGGTGAGGTGCTGCACTGCATCCGGCGGCTCAACGCGGCCGTGCGCGACGCCCGCGAGGCCGGCTACCTCGGCAAGGACATCCTGGGCAGCGGGTTCGACCTCGACATCGTCGTGCACGCCGGCGCCGGTGCCTACATCTGCGGCGAGGAGACCGCCCTGCTGGACTCCCTGGAAGGGCGGCGCGGGCAGCCGAGGCTGAAGCCGCCGTTCCCGGCGACGGCGGGCCTGTACGCCTCGCCCACCGTCGTGAACAACGTCGAGACCATCGCCAGCGTTCCCTACATCGTCAACGGTGGTTCGGACTGGTTCCGGACGATGGGCCGTGACCGCTCGCCCGGGCCGAAGATCTACTCGATCTCCGGCCACGTCGAGCGCCCCGGCCAGTACGAGGCGCCGATGGGCACTACCCTGCGCCAGCTGCTGGAGCTCGCCGGCGGCATGAAGGACGGGATCCCGCTCAAGTTCTGGACCCCGGGTGGATCCTCCACGCCCCTGTTCACCAAGGAACACCTCGACGTCCCCCTCGACTTCGAAGGCGCGTCCGAGGCGGGTTCCATGCTGGGCACCACGGCGGTGCAGGTCTTCAACGAGACCGTCTCCGTGCCCTGGGCCGTGATGAAGTGGACCGAGTTCTACAAGCACGAGTCCTGCGGCAAGTGCACCCCGTGCCGGGAGGGCACCTACTGGCTGGCCCAGACGCTGCAGCGGATGGTGCGCGGCGAGGGGACCGAGTCGGACATCGACACGCTGCTCGATGTCTGCGACAACATCCTCGGCCGGTCGTTCTGCGCGCTCGGTGACGGTGCGGTCAGCCCGATCACCAGCGGCATCAAGTACTTCAAGCACGAGTTCCTCGAACTGTGCGAGAAGAACAGGACAGGCAAGGCGGACCGCTCCGCCGACGCCGCGTTGGCAGGAGCGCACTGATGACGGTTGCCCCTGAGAAGAAGTCCGGCTCGGAGAACCCGGTGCCCGAGGGCCACGTCCGGCTGACGATCGACGACATCGAGGTCGACGCGCCCAAGGGCGAACTGCTGATCCGCACGGCGGAGCGGCTGGGCATCGTGGTGCCCCGGTTCTGCGACCACCCGCTCCTCGAACCGGCCGGCGCGTGCCGCCAGTGCCTGGTCGACGTGGAGATGGGCGGGCGCAAGATGCCCAAACCCCAGGCCTCCTGCACCATGACGGTGGCCGACGGGATGGTCGTCAACACCCAGCGGACCTCGCCCGTGGCCGACAAGGCCCAGCAGGGTGTGATGGAGCTGCTGCTCATCAACCACCCGCTGGACTGCCCGATCTGCGACAAGGGCGGGGAGTGCCCCCTCCAGAACCAGGCCCTCAAGCACGGTCGCACCGACTCCCGGTTCGAGGAGCGCAAGCGGACCTTCCCCAAGCCGATCAAGGTCACCGAGCAGGTCCTGCTGGACCGGGAGCGCTGCGTGCTGTGCCAGCGCTGCACCCGGTTCTCCAGGGAGATCGCCGGTGACCGCTTCCTCGACCTGCTCGAGCGGGGCGCCGAGCAGCAGGTCGGAACGGCCGTGACCGCCGACATCGACGGGGACGCGCCGAGGGAGCAGAGCTACTTCTCCGGCAACACCATCCAGATCTGCCCGGTCGGGGCGCTCACCAGCGCCGCCTACCGGTTCCGCGCCCGGCCGTTCGACCTGGTCTCCACCCCCGGGGTCTGCGAGCACTGCTCCTCCGGCTGCGCCGAGCGCACCGACTGGCGCCGGGGCAAGGTCACCAGGAAGCTCGCCGGTGACGACCCCGAGGTCAACGAGGAGTGGCTCTGCGACAAGGGCCGCTTCGCCTTCCGCTACACCACCGCCGCCGACCGGATCCAGCGGCCGATGGTGCGGGACGCCGAGAGCGGCGAACTCCGCGCGACCTCCTGGACCGAGGCGCTGCGGGTCGCCGCGGACGGCCTGCTGCGCGCCAGGGAGCGCGGAGTGGGCGTGCTCACCGGTGGACGGCTCACCGTGGAGGACGCCTACGCCTACTCCAAGTTCGCCAGGGTGGCCCTGGGGACCAACGACGTCGACTTCCGGGCGAGGGCCCACTCGGCCGAGGAACTCGACTTCCTGGCCTCCACCGTGGTCGGCACCTCCCCCGAGACCGGCGGGGTCACCTTCGCCGGGATCGAGAAGGCACCGACCGTGCTGTGCGTGGCGTTCGAGCCGGAGGAGGAGGCGCCCATCGTCTTCCTGCGGTTGCGGAAGGCGGCGAGGCGCGGCGGGACCAAGGTCTTCCACCTGGGGCAGTGGACCTCTCCCGCCGTGACCAAGACCACCACCCAGCTCGCCACCTCGCGGCCCCTGCCCGGCGGTGGCCTGCTGGCCTGCGCCCCCGGTGGGGAGGCGGCCTCGCTGGAGGCGCTGCCCCGCCACGCGGCCGACGTCGAGGAGGCCCTGAGCGCTCCCGGCGCCGTGATCCTGGTCGGGGAACGCGCCGCCGAGGTGCCGGGCCTGCCCTCCGCCGTGCTGCGCGCCGCGCAACGGACCGGGGCCCGCGTCGCCTGGATCCCCCGCCGAGCCGGTGAGCGTGGCGCCCTCGCCGCCGGTGCGGTCCCCACGCTGCTGCCCGGCGGCCGCCCCGTGACCGACGCCGCCGCCAGGGCCGAGGTCGAGCAGGCCTGGGGCCTGGACGCCGGCACCCTGCCCGCCACCCCGGGACGTGACACCACCGGGATCCTGCGGGCGGCGGCGGCCGGGGAACTCGACGCGCTGGTCGTCGGCGGCGTCGACCCCCACGACCTGCCCGACCCGGCCCTCGCCGAGCGGGCGCTGTCCGAGGTGGGCTTCGTGGTCAGCCTCGAACTGCGGGAGAGCGCGGTGACCAGGGTCGCCGACGTGGTCCTGCCGGTGGCGCCCACCGTGGAGAAGGCGGGCAGCTTCCTGAACTGGGAGGGGCGTCGACGCACCTTCGGCACCACCATCGACGGCACCGGCGCGCTGCCCGACTGCCGGGTCCTGGACACGCTGGCGGTCGAGATGGACGCCGACCTGTTCACCCAGACCCCGAGCGCGGCGGCCGGCGACCTTGACCGGCTGGGCACCCACACGGGAGCCCCGGTCCCGGCGCCGACGGTCACCGCCGGTGCGCCGCCGGCCCCCCGGTCCGAGGGGCCGGGACGGCGGCAGGCGGTGCTGGCCACCTGGCGGCAGCTGTTGGACCGCGGTTCCCTCCAGGAGGGCGAGCCGCAGCTGGCGGACACCGCTCGTCCCACCGTCGCCCGGCTCTCGCCCGCCACCGGTGAGCGGCTCGGCCTGGCGCAGGGGGAGTCGGTCACGGTCAGCACCGACCGCGGCTCGGTCACCCTGCCCGCCGAGCTCGCCGACCTGCCCGACGACGTGGTGTGGCTGCCGGCGAACTCCGGTCCGTCCAGGGTTCGAGGAACTCTCGGAGCCGGCCACGGCTCACTGGTCACCGTCAGCGGCGCCGGAAACCGCACCGCGGGCGCTGAGAACGGAGGAGGCCGATGAGCCCCACGGCCGAGCTCATCGCGAACGACCCGATCTGGCTGACCATCGTGAAGATGGTCGCGATCTTCGTCATGCTGATGGTCATCACCATCCTGATGATCTGGGCGGAGCGCCGCGTCATCGGGCGGATGCAGAACAGGCCGGGACCCAACCGGGCCGGCCCGTTCGGCATGCTCCAGTCGGTCGGTGACGCGCTGAAGCTGGCGTTCAAGGAGGACATCCGGCCCGCCCTGGCGGACAAGTGGGTGTACTTCCTCGCGCCGATCGTCGCCGCGATCCCCGCCTTCCTCGCCTTCGCCGTGATCCCCATCGGCGGCGAGGTCTCCATCTTCGGCCACACCACCGCCCTCCAGCTGGCCGACGTGCCCGCCGGGGTCCTGGTGGTCCTCGCCTGCGCCTCCGTCGGCGTCTACGGCATCCTGCTCGGCGGCTGGGCCTCGGGCTCGCCGTACCCGCTGCTCGGCGCGCTGCGGTCGGCGGCCCAGGTGATCTCCTACGAGATCGCGATGGGGCTGGCCATCGTGACGGTGGTCCTCTACTCGGGCTCGCTGTACACCTCGCAGATCGTCGCCGCCCAGGGCGAGCAGGGGTGGTTCGTCTTCCTGCTGCCGGTGCCGTTCCTCATCTACGTCATCTCGATGGTCGGTGAGACGAACCGCGCCCCCTTCGACCTCCCGGAGGCCGAGTCCGAGCTGGTCGGCGGCTTCCACACCGAGTACTCGTCGCTGAAGTTCGCGATGTTCTTCCTCGCCGAGTACGTCAACATGACCACGGTCTCCGCGCTGGCGACCACGATGTTCCTCGGCGGTTGGCACGCGCCCTTCGGGCTGGGTTCGGTCGCCGACGGCATGTTCAACACCGGCTGGTGGCCGGTGCTGTGGTTCCTCCTGAAGACCTTCGCCTTCCTGTTCCTGTTCATCTGGCTCCGCGCGGCGCTCCCCCGGTTCCGGTACGACCAGTTCATGCACCTGGGCTGGAAGGTCCTCGTGCCCCTCGCGCTGCTGTGGTTCGTGCTGGTCGCGGCGATCCGCGCGTTGAGCAGCGAGGGCGTCACCACCACCCAGTTCATGATCGCCTTCGCGATCACCCTGGCCGTGCTGGTCGCCGCGACCTTCCTCATCCCCGACCGGCGGGTCGAGGAGGAGACCGGGCCGAAGCTGTCCGGCGGGAACTTCCCCGTTCCGCCGCTGGACCTGGAGGTGCCCGAGCGGCCGAAGCGGCGGCCGGCGGC
>NZ_AGVX02000229.1 GCF_000239155.1 Actinoalloteichus spitiensis RMV-1378 | reverse complement strand
GGAACGCTCGCCAGCAGGGTCCGGGTGTAGGGGTGGCGCGGGTCGGCGAAGAGCCGTTCGGTGTCGGCCTCCTCCACGACCTCTCCCCGCCGCATCACCAGCACCCGGTCCGCCATGCTCGCCACCACACCAAGATCATGGCTCACCAGGACCGTCGCCAACCCCAGTTCGGAGCTCAGCGTGTCGAGGAGACGGAGGATCCCGCCCTGGGTGACCACGTCCAGCCCGGTGGTGGGCTCGTCGAGCACGAGCGCCCGGGGGCGCGCGGCCACGGCCATCGCGATGGCGACCCGCTGCTGTTGGCCGCCGGAGAGCTGGTGCGGATACCGGCGGGCCAGCTCCGCCGGGTTGGGCAGTCGTACCTGGTCGAGCAGCTCGACCACGGCCGCGTCCAGCGCGCGGCGGTCCAACCCCCGACCGCGCAGTGCCTCGGCGACCTGACGTCCCACCCGCATCGACGGGGTGAGCGCCTGTCCCGCGTTCTGCGCCACCATCGCGACGGTCCCGCCCCGCAGCGCGCGGAGCTGGCGGGGCGGCAGGGCGAACACGTCCTGCCCCTCGACCAGCACCCGGCCGCCGGCGATCCGCGAGCCGTGCCGCAGGTGACCGAGCAGCGTGCCGGCGACGGTCGACTTCCCCGACCCCGACTCCCCCACCACGGCCACCGTCTCGTTGGCGCGCACGGCCAGGTCGACGTCCCTGGCGACCACCACGTCGCGCCCCTGCGAGCGGTAGGACACGGTCAGCCCGGTGATCTCGACGACCGGCGTCCCGCCACTCTGTTCCCGCTCGGTCATGCCCGCCCCTTCCTCACCCGGTCGACTCCCCACGCCTTGGACAACCCGTCGGCCGCCAGGTTCAACCCGACGACCAGGGTGGCCAGCGCGATGATCGGCGCCAGGCTCGCCATCGGCACCACGGTGATCGCCGTCCGGTTCTCCGCGACCATCAGCCCCCAGTCCGGGGTCGGCGGGTTCGCGCCGAAGCCCAGGAAGGACAGCGAGCTGATCAGCAGGATCACCCAGGAGGCCCGCATGGCGAACTCGACGCAGACGACGTCGACGATGTTGGGCAGCACCTCCCGGAACAGGATCGACGTCGTCCGCTCACCCCGGACCCTGGCCGCGGTGACGTAGTCGCTGGGAGCCACCCCCTGGGCGGCGGCCCGGACGACGCGGGTGACCGCCGGCGTGTAGACGAGGCTGACGGCGAGGACGATCACCAGCGGGCCGGCCCCCAGCACGGTCACGACCACCAGCAGGGCCAGGACCGGCGGGATGGACAGCACCGCGTCCATCACCCGCATCACCAGGTTGTCCAACCAGCCCCCGCGCAGGGCCACCACGCACCCGATCACGGTGCCCAGGGCCACGGCCAGGACGGTGGCCCCGAAGGACACCGCCAGCGCGTAGCGCCCGCCGTGCAGCACGCGGCTGAGGACGTCACGGCCGTACTGGTCGGTGCCGGCCCAGTGTTCCCAGCCGGGCCCGGCGAGCGCGTTGGCGGGATCGTTCTCCACCGGGGAGTAGGGGGCGATCAGCGGGGCGAGGAGGGCGAGGAGCAGGTGCGCCGCGACCAGCGCCACCCCCACCCAGGCCGTGGTCGAACCCCGCAGGGCCCCCAGGAGACCGGCGAACGTTCCTCGCCGCCCGGTCGTCTCGGCACGGGTCCCGCTCATCTCGTCCCCACCTGCTCCCTGGTCCGCAGTCTCGGGTTCAGCGCCATCGCGCCGAGGTCGGCGGCGAGGTTGCACAGCACGTAGACGGCGGCGCTGATCAGCGCGATGGCCTGCAACATCGGCAGGTCGCGGTTGTGCACCGCCTGGAGCATCAGACTGCCCACCCCCGGGTAGTTGAAGACGTTCTCCACCACGACGACACCCCCGACCAGCCAGGCGACGTTCATGGCGATCACGTTCAGCGTCGGCAGCAGCGCACTGGGCAGGGCGTGGCGGGTCACCACCCGCCAGCGCCCGAGCCCCTTGAGGGTGGCCGTCGTGACGAACTCCCCGGCCATCACGTCGATCACGCTGGTGCGGGCCATGCGGACGATGTAGGCCGTCATCGCGACGCCGAGGGCGGCGGCGGGCAACCAGACCGCGGGGAGCAGCTCCCCGATGCTGGCCGAGGGTCCGTCGAGCACCACGGCGGGCAGCACCGGGACGGTGATGGACAAGGCCAGGACCAGCAGGGTCGCCACCACGAACTCGGGCACGCTCATGCCGACCAGGCTGAGCCCGGAGATCAGCGTGTCGGGCCACCGGTCGCGGTAGAGGCCGGCGAGCACGCCGAGCACCACGGACAGCGTGACCGCGACGAGGATGGTGACCACGGCGATGAGCAGGGTGTTGCGCAGGTGCAGCCCCACCTCGGTGGCCACCGGTTCGCCGGAGGCGAGGGAGGTCCCCAGGTCCCCGGTCACGGCGCCCCCGACCCACTCGAGGTAGCGCTGCCAGGCGGGCTGGTCGAGGTCGAGCTGCTCCCGCAGCGTCGCCACCGCCTCGGGGGTCGCGTCGCGCCCCAGGATCTGGCTGGCGACGTCGCCGGGCAGGGCCTGGAGCGCGAGGAAGATGAGGACGGAGGACAGCGCGATGGTCAGCAGCGCGGAGAACAGTCGTCTGGCGACGAAGGACAGCACCCCGGTCACCTCCGCAGCCCGATGTTGAGGTAGTCGAACTCGAACCCGTACTCCCGGTAGTTGAGGACGTCGCGGGAGAGCCCCACCAGCCGGTCGGCGAACATCGGGGTGATCGAGCCGCCGTGGTCGACCACGTACCGCTGGGCGTCCTGGTAGAGCATCCGGCGGCGGTCGGCGTCCATCTCGCCCCTGGCCTCGTCGAGGAGCCCGTCGAAGCGGTCGTCGGCCCAGGCCGTCTCGTTGTAGCTCGAACCGCCTCGGAAGATCTGGTTGAGGAGCTGTTCGATGGGCCGGCCGGTGTACCAGTAGGTGGCCATCAGGGGTTTCTGCATCCAGATCTGGGAGAAGTAGGACTCGGCCGCCGCGGTGCGGACGTCGAGGGTGATCCCGGCCTCCCGCACCGAGTCCCGGAAGGCCAACGCCATCGGCGTGAAGACCGGGTCGTAGGCGGAGGTGTACAGGTCGAGGCGCAGGTCCTCCAGCCCGGCTCGGCGCAGCAGGAAACGCGCGTGCTCGGGGTCCCGTTCGACGCGGTAGTCGGTCCAGTAGGGCTCCTCCGGCGGGACGGGGTTGTCGTTGCCGATCACCCCGGCCCCCTGGAGTGCGACGTCGAGCACGGCCCGCGGGTCGTAGGCGAGCTTCATCGCCTGGCGGACCGCCGGGTCGGTGAAGGGCTCGGCGGTGCACAGCATCGGCAGGCCGTACCACTGCGAGTTCACCGAGCGGGCGATGGTCGCCCGCTCGGAGGCGTTGATGACGCGCGCGGTGGCGAAGTCCAGGTTGGTCTGGGAGAGGAGGTGCACCTGGCCGGCGAGCAGCGCGTTCGACCGGGCCTGGGTGTCGGGGATCGCGTAGAACTCGATCTCGTCGAGAACGGGCCGCCCCTGCCAGTGCTCGGGATTGGCCACCACCCGGCCCCGGCCGGCGGGGGTGAAGGACTCCAGCCGGAACGGACCGGTCCCGATCCCGGTGTCCCCGATGCGCGGTCCGCCGGGCTCGGCGCTGCCGTCCGGGATGACGTAGCAGTTGTACGAGGTCAACAGGCTGGGGAACTCGGCGTTGGGGCGGGTGAGTTCGACCACGAGCGTGTGGGGGTCCGGGGTGTGGATCCCGCTCGGGTCGAGCATCGGCGCCAGGACCCCGGCCTGCGGCGAGGCCACGTCCGGGTCCAGCAGGTGGCGCAGCGTGTAGCGGGCGTCCGCCGAGGTGAAGGGCCGGCCGTCGTGGAAGGTCACGTCGCGGCGCAGGGCGAAGGTCCACCGGGTGCCGTCCGGGGAGGGTTCCCAGCTCTCCGCCAGGTCCGCGACGACCGAGCCGTCCTCCCCGATCCTGGTCAACCTGTTGTAGACGGCGCCGAGGTACTCGTAGGCGGAGAGCGCGCTCGCCGGGTCCAGCGTCTCGGCGTCGGAGGCCGGGGGCCGGGCGATGCGCAACACCCCTCCACTGGCGGGGTCGCCGCTCGCCGCCTCCACCGGGAGGTCACGGGAGGCAGGGCCGGACGAGGAACACCCGGCGGCCAGCCAGGTGGCCCCGAGGGCGCCCAGCCCGCCGGCGAGCAGGGAGCGGCGGCTGATCCCCCCGGGTGGTCGGACGCTGGTGCTGGCGTGGCGCATCTTCCTCCTCGCCCTGGCTGGGTACTCGTCTCGCCCTTATTCGTTCAGTGAGCGATTGAGTTGGACCGCTGCACGATAGACAGACCCGGCGAGGAGACCAACCCCCTGTCGGCTGAGGACTCCGGCGGCCGAGGAGGTCCACGGTCCGTCGGGGCGAGGGGCCTCGGCGCCCCGGGAGCACCGGACCGCCACCAGCGGGCGGGAGGAGGAAAGGCCAGCTCACACCGGAGAGTCGCCACGGGCCGGTGCCCGGTGGCTCCGGACGCCACCGGCGGCGTCCGCACCGGCGCCCCGGGCCGTTACCGCTTCCCGGCCGGAGTGACGGGAAACACGGTGCGGGTGACGGAGGGCGGCCGGCCCGTCACGGTGATCCCGGCGGATGGCGGGATGGGGCGGCCGGC
>NZ_AGVX02000230.1 GCF_000239155.1 Actinoalloteichus spitiensis RMV-1378 | reverse complement strand
GATGCCGATGAGCCGCTGGCAGCGGCAGCCACGCGTGGTCGCGTCCCGTCACCGCTCGGGTAGGCGGAGGGCGGGAATGGATCAGGTTCGCGGCGGGGAGCGGGTACCCGGGTAGGAGGGCTTACCTGCGTCGGGCGAACCCGTCTCGCTCCCGGTAGTGGTCGCGTCGTTCCTTGTCGAGGTGTTCGATGGCGTAGCGCAGCATCGTGCGCGGCATGGTGGCCGCGTGCTCGTCCAGGAAGGCGATGAGCCGGTCGGGCTGCCTCCTCCCGGCCTCCCGGACCCATCCTCCGACCGCTTTGTGGATGAGGTCCTCCTTGTCGTGCAGCAGGATCTCGGCGATGCGGAAGGTGTCGTCCACCTGGTCGTGCCTGATGAAGTAGAAGGTGCTCACCACCGCGGTCCGGCGTGCCCAGATGTTCGGGGAGCGAGCCAGCTCGTAGAGGATGCCGCGGGGTTTGTCGAACAGGTAGCCTCCGACCACGTGGGGGGCGGCTACATCGACCAGGTCCCAGTTGTTGATCCGGTCGATCCGCCGCAGGTAGAGGTCGAACAGCTCCTGGCGCCTGGACTCCGGCGTCCTCCGGCGCCGCGCCTGCTTGTCCATGATGCTCAGCCCGCCCGCTCTGACCTCATGGAGCGGGCTTTCCAGGAGCCGCTCGACCTGGGTCGGCGCCATGTCGATGAATTCCTTGGCGAGGGCGAAAACCTGTCCCATGCGGACGCCGAGGAAGGTGTCGCCTTCGCCGTACTCCCCGGGACCGGACTTGAAGTAGCGCTGGATCTTCTGGAGTTCCTCCTCCGACCGGTGTTGGTGGAGTCGTTCGACGAAGTCGTCCGCCGTGAGTATGGTCGTCATCCACCCATCCCTGTGCTTCCGCTTCGGCCGGGGCCGAGTGCCGCCGGCAGTACGAGCCCGGTGATCAGGATCGGGACGAGATCTGCTGGAGGGCCCACTGGTTGCCGTCGGGGTCCGCGAAGAACGCGAAGCCCACGTTGTCCAGGTCCTCACCCTCCTCCGCCCGCCGGAAGCCCTCTGGACCGGCGACCTGGACCGCACTGATCTCGACGCCCCGGCCCAGCAGTTCCTCCCGGGCCGCGCGGATGTCGCGGACGACGAGCTGGAGCCCCTGCAACGATCCCGGTTTCATCCGCACCAGGCCGGTGCCGAGGACGATCGAACATCCCGAGCCCCTCGGCGTCAACTGAACGATGCCAGGACCGCCGTCGACCCTGGTGTCGTGGTCCACCACGAAACCCATCTGCTCCGCGTAGAACTCCTTGGAGCGGTCGATGTCGGCGACCGGCATCGTGACGACTTCCAGGGTCCAGTTCATGTGCGGCTCCTCTCTGTCTGACCCTGCTGTGCTTGTCGGTGTGCGGGCTAGCCCTCGGGTTCACTCGGAGCCCTGGACCGACGCGAGCAGCACGTCGAGCCGGGCGTGGCTTTCCCGCAGGCCTCGCTCCATCGGAGTGCGCAACGTCCTGTCCCGCGCCTCCCGGGAGGGGTGCAGGATCGTGCTGGTGACCGTGGTGCGTCCGGCGCGTTCCACGAACCTCGTCGTCACGAGGAGGGTGAGGTCGGGGTGGTCGGCTCCGTCGTAGGACTCGGTGTGAACGAGGAGCCGTGCCGGCTCGATGTCGCGGTACACGCCGGACTGGGTCATCTCCGCGCCGCCAGGACCTCGGGAGACGAACCGCCACGTGCCACCGACCCGCAGGTCCACTTCGCACTCCACCAGGTTCCAGCCTCGTGCGCCGAACCAGCGGACCAGCAGGTCGGGTTGGGTCCAGGCGGCGAAGACCAGGTGTGCGGGGGCGTCGAAGGACCGCCGGAGCGTGATCTCGAGGTCCGAGGGGGTCATGACGCGCACCGAGGTGGCGTCGCCGGCGAGCGACATCAGTGGACGTCCGACTTTCCGTCTCGTTCCGACGTCAGATCAGCGAGGACCGCGTCCAGCCGCTGGAAGCGTTCCTCGCTGATCTTGCGGAACTCCTCCAGCCAGTCGACCGCCAGGCGGAGGGGAGTGGCGTCCAGCCGGGAGGGGCGTCGTTGCGCGTCGCGGCCCCGAACGACGAGGCCAGCCCGTTCGAGCACCTTCAGGTGCTTGGAGATCGCGGGCTGGCTGATGGAGAACGGCGCGGCGAGTTCCGTCACTGTCGCCTCCCCCTGGGCCAGACGGGCGAGGATGGCGCGTCGGGTCGGGTCGGCGAGTGCGGCGAACGTCTTGTCGAGCGCATCGGATCCCATCGTCCACAACCCTCCGGTTTCATTACCATTGAGTTTTATACAGTGCCAGCGAAGCGGGAGCAAACCCGACGGAGGTGGGGTTGCCCCTCGGACGAACGGTCGTGCCGGGGGCGCGGCCTGGCGTGCGACGCCCACCCCACGCGGCGATCTGCCGGCGACTACCGCTTCGCCGTGGCGCGGCCCGTCCCGCCCAACGCCGAGACGAGCAGGTCCGCCAGCAGCTTCCCGTGCCGGAAGTCGGGGTCGGGATCGCGGTCCGGGTCGTAGATGGTCACATCCACCCCGGCCAGACGGGGTGAGTCGGCCAGGTGGCCCAGCGCGACGCCGAGCTGGTCGGCGGTGAGGCCGCCGGGTTCCGGACTGTCGACGGCCGGCATCACGCTGGGGTCGAGGACGTCGGCGTCCACGTGGACCCAGAACCCGTCCAGCCCGGGGCGTTCCACCGTCCGCAGTGCCTCTTGCGCTGCCCCGGTCGGATCGTCGGCGACGGCCGTGGAGGTGATGACCCGAAGGCCGGCGGCCCGGGCGTCCGGGAGGTACTCGTCGTCGGGGCGCACGCCGAGCGCCACCGTGGCGGTGGGGTGGACGTAGGGGCGTGTCCCGTCGAGCTCCGCCAACATCCCGCCACGTCCGGTGGCCAGCGCGAGGCTCTCCCCGCCAGCGGCTCCGACCGCGTCGCTGTTCCCGGGGTGCCGGTAGTCCAGGCCGTCGAAGGACACCAGGCCGAATCTGCCCCGTCTCCGCAGGTGCGCACCGACGCCGACGAGGATGGAGCAGTCGCCGCCGAGCACCAGCGGGAGTCCACCCTGGCCTGTGATCCTGTCGAGCCGGGCGGCGAGCCGGGCCGCGTGTTCGGCGATGGTGGCCTCGTTGCGGACGGTGCCGGGTGTCCAGTCCGGGCGGTAGCGCCCCGGGGTGACTACCCCGGCGTCCACGGCGCCGAGCGCGGTCAGCAGGCCCGCGTCCCGCAGCACCCCGGGTGCCTTGCCGCAGCCGGGCACCCCGCCGTCCGGCGGGGGCCGCAGCCCGAGGTTGGAGGGTGCGTCGAGCACCGCGATGGATCGCGCACGTCCTGCCACGTCACTCCGTTCACTGGGCGCCCGGGAGGGTGCTGGCGCGTCGCCGGGGTGGCACCGGCGCCCCGCTCAGTCCCGTGAGTCGGGCTCGGCTGTCCGCCCCTGCCCGACGGGGAGACCGGAAGTATTCCGCAGCACGGTGACAAGTTCCGCCGGTCTGGTGAAGGGGATGTCGTGACCGGCTCCCTCGACGACGTGCAGGGTTGCGCCGGGGACCCGGTCACTGGTGATCCGCGCGGACTTCCGCATGAGCCGGCGCTCCTTCTCCCCCACCAGTACGGCGACGGGGGTGGACACCGTGGACCACGCGGAGGGGAGGGTGAAGCGGATGTTCTCCCCGACGCTGGCCACCAGCGTCTCCCTGGTCGTCGCGGCGCTGTCCCGGACGTAGTCGGGGGTCAGGTCGGCGGGGATGGCCAGCTGCCTGGCCTGGGCTCGCGCGAACCACGCGCGCCGGGCCAGCGACGCGGTCGCCGACACCAGGGCCAGCGTGGTGCCCGGCATCGGGGCGGGTGTGGTCTCCGCGCTGACGACGACGGCGCCGCGCACGAGGTCGGGGTGGTGCGAGGCGAGCAGGATGGCCAGTTGGGCGCCGAGTGAGAACCCCACGACGTGGACCCCCCGGGGCGCGGTGCGCCTGATCAGGTCCGCCAGTTCGGAGACGGTTTCCTGGTGGGAGACGTAGGGGCGGTGGGCGGTGCGACCGAATCCGGGCAGGTCCGGGACGATCGCGGTGACGTCCCGGCCGAGGTGTTCGAGGACCGGTCGCCACATCCAACCGCTGACGCCCGCGCCGTGTAACAGCAGGACCGGGGTTCCGCTACCGAACGTGTCGCTGTGCATGGTGTCGTCCTTCGTGGCCGGTTCGGCCGTGGGAGTGGCACCACCCGCGCCAGGCGGGGGTGGATGGCCGGGCGCTGGGGGGGGCGGGTCGCCGTCACGTCGGCCCGGCGGGTGGAGGGCCGCCTGGGGAGCACGGGAGGCGACGGGCGGACCGCTCCGCTCCTCGATCCGTGACGTCCGGGGCCACCGCGTGCTGCCAGGCGGTCGGCGCGCCGAGGAGGACCAGGGGTGCGCACTGCGACGAACCTCCGCATCCCGACCCGTCGTGATGACCGGAGTCTATCGGCGACCTCCGGTCCGACCGGCGTTTTCCACGAATTCGACGGAGCACAGTGGACGTCGGAGCGTTCCGCCGGGACGACCGGGTGCGGTGGAGCGCGACACCCGGTACCCAGGCGCACCCGCCCGGGCCGTGGCCGACGGGCGCGTGTCCACGGGACCGGCGCCGGCGGCTCACCACCGGCCGCGGCTCGTCGGACGACTCCGTGCGACCGAGGTCAGCGCGCAGCCGCCGGGACGGGTGGCACGGAGTGCCGGGGACGCCGGGCGGCCGCACCCCCGCACCCGGTCACGTGCTCGCCGCCCCCGTGCCACCTCGCCCGCCGGGTACGTCGTCCTTGATCGTCTTCATCGGGAAGCGGGACTGGAGCTTCGACAGCCCGGGGACGGCCATCAGGCGCTGGGTCAGGAACCGCTCGTAGGTCGCCAGGTCCGCCACCGCGACGACCGCGTGGTAGTCGGGCGCGCCGAACATCCGGCGCGCCTCCACCACCTCGTCGAAGGACACCAGCGCGGCCTCGAACCGTTCGAGGGTGGCGCGGGCCTGGTCGGTGAGTTCGAGGTCGACCAGGACCTCGAAGGCCCGGTCGAGGGCGTGGGGGGCGATGCGGGCGTGGTAGCCGAGGATCACGCCCTCGTCCTCCAGCCGCCTGATCCGGCGCAGGCACGGCGAGGGGGTGAGGCCGACGCGGTCGGCGATCTCGGTGTTGGCCAGACGGCCGTCGCGGCGCAGGTGGTCGATGATGGCGCGATCGGTGCGATCCACGCACTGAGTGTGCCCCGATACCCCCGTTCACCAGCAACATCCGCAATCGGCTTTCGCGGTGTCCGTCCTAGTCTGGCCACAGCCGCCGCCAGGAGAAGGGGCAGGACATGGGCAGGACCACCGACCCTCGAACGACCGTGCGGACCGCCGAGTCGGCGGACGAGTTCTGGGCGACGGCTCGTCGCCACCTGATCCGCTACGCGCGCAACGACTTCGTGCCCGCCATCATCGAGCGGGCGGCGGGTTCCGAGGTCTTCGACTCGGAGGGCCGCGCCATCCTGGACTTCACCTCCGGGCAGATGAGCGCACTGCTCGGCCACTGCCACCCGGCGATCGTCGAATGCGTCAACCGGTCGGTCTCCAGGTTGGACCACCTGTTCAGCTGGATGCTCAGCCGTCCGGTGGTGGACCTGGCCGCCGCGCTGGCGGACACCCTGCCGCCCGGGTTGGACCGGGTCATGCTGCTCAGCACCGGTGGCGAGTCCAACGAGGCGGCCATCCGGATGGCCAAGCTCCACACCGGAGGCCACGAGGTCGTCTCCTTCGACCAGTCCTACCACGGGGTCACGCACGCCGCCGGTGCGGCGACCTACGGCATCTCCCGACGCGGCTACGGCCCGGTCACCCCCGGCAACCTTGTGATCCCCACCCCGAACTCCTACCGGCCGCTGTTCGAGCGGGACGGCCGGCACGACTGGCGGGCCGAACTCGACCACGCCTTCGCGATGGTCGACCGCCAGTCGGTGGGCAGTCTGGCGGCCTTCATCGCCGAACCCATCCTGAGCACGGGTGGGGTGATCGAGCTGCCACCGGGGTACCTCACCGCGCTCAAGCGCAAGTGCGAGGAACGCGGGATGCTGCTGATCCTCGACGAGGCGCAGACCGGTCTCTGCCGCACGGGTGACTGGTACGCCTTCCAGAACGAGGGCGTCGTCCCGGACATCCTCACCCTGTCCAAGACGCTCGGCGCCGGGCTCCCGCTGGCGGCGGTCGTCACCAGCGACGAGATCGAGGCCACCTGCCACGACCGGGGCTTCTACTTCGGCACCACCCACGTCTCCGATCCGCTCGCGGCGGCGGTGGGGCTCACCGTCGTCACCGTCCTCGCGGAGAACGCCTTCGACCGGACCGCGCGGCGGCTCGGTGACCGGCTGCGCCGCGGGCTGCTCGAACTCCAGTCCCGGCACGAGCACGTCGGGGACGTGCGGGGCCGGGGCCTGCTCCAGGGCATCGAGCTCGTCACCGACCGTGAGACCAAGGTCCCGGCGCACGACTTCGGTGGGGAGGTCACGCGGACCTGCTTCGAGCTGGGCCTGCACCTGAACATCGTCCAGTTCCCCGGGAGCAGCAGCATCTTCCGGATGGCACCACCGCTGACCACCAGCGAGGACGAACTGGACCGGGGGCTGGGCATCCTCGACCAGGCCCTCACGACCGTCGTCGGGCGCGGCTGAGGGTGGAGTCGCCCGGGAGCGGTCCCGCGAGAAGCGGGTCGGTCAGGAGGCCTCCCGACTCCCGGCCCGCGTGGTGGAGGTCATCGGTGGGGTCCCGGACCACCCCCGTCCCGTTCTTCGGAGGCGGGCCCGCGCGGGGGGAGGGCGGCCGCCGTGGCGACCGCCCTTCCCAGGACGGGTGGTCCGCGTTCCGCACCGGCCCGAGGCCAGGTGAGGCGTGCGTCGCCGGGGTGAGCGGGACGCCGCACCGGTCGCGAGCGGTCAGCTCCGGGCGGCGCGGTCGAACAGGCGTGCCGTCAGCAGTGTCGCCCCCACACCCAGACCGACGAGCCAGAGCAGCGAACGGGTGAGGGTGGTCGAGTCCGGAACGCTGGTGGCCAGCCCGCGCAGCGCGTCGGTGACGAGGGTGACGGGCTGGTGCTCGGCGAAGCCGCGCAGGAAGCCGGGCAGGTTGTCGGCCGGCATGAACGCGGTGGACAGGTAGGGCAGGAACAGCGCGATGAAGCTGAACATGCCCGCCGACTCCACGGACTTCGACGCGAGCCCCCAGGCGGCGGCGATCAGCGTGAACACGAGGACGTAGGCCGTCAGCAGGCCCACGATGCCCAGCCACTCCAGCGGGGTGGCGGTCGGCCGGAAACCGAGGGCGACCGCGACGAGCAGCACGATCACGATGGAGGCCAGGTTGCGCAGGACGCTGGCGAGAACGTGCCCGAAGATGACCCCGGACGCGCGGACGGGCATGGTGCGCAGCCGCTGGACGAAGCCCTTGGAGACGTCGGTGTGGACGGACGTCGCGGTGAGGGCGGCGCCGAAACCGGCGCACAGCAACATCACCCCGGGGGTGACGTAGTCGGTGTAGGAGCCGCCCACGGTGGAGTCGAGGGCGGCGCCGAACACGGTGACGAACAGCACCATGATCGCCACCGGCGCGACGACGGCGGTGACCAGGCTGTCGAGGTCGCGCAGTGAGCGGGTGATGCTGCGCTTGGCGAAGACCAGCTCCGTGGGGAGTGTCGCGGTGCTCATCGGGCGGGTTCCTTGTCGGTCGGTGCCGTCGCGCTGGTGTGGCCGGTCAGGGCGAGGAAGGCGTCGTCGAGGGTGGGGTTCTGGACGGTGAGGGTGCGGACGTGGCGCCCCTCGGAGTGCAGGCGGTTGAGCAGGAGGCGGACCCGTTCGGGGTTGCCGTCGGTGACGGACCGGATGACGGTCCCGTCGTCGAGGACGAGTTCGACGGTCTCCCGGCCGACTCTCCTCTTGAGCTCCGCCGCCGTGCCCGAGGCGACGATCGCCCCGCCGTCGAGCACGGCGATGCGGTCGGCGAGGACGTCGGCCTCCTCCAGGTACTGGGTGGTGAGGATGATGGTCCGCCCGCCGCGCGCGAGCCGGGTGACGACGTTCCACAGCGCCGCCCGGCTCCGGGTGTCCATCCCGGTGGTGGGTTCGTCGAGGAAGATCAGCGGCGGGGAGGCGACCAGGCTGGCCGCCAGGTCCAGGCGGCGGCGCATCCCTCCCGAGTAGTGGCCGACGCGGCGGTGGGCCGCCGTGGTGAGGTCGAACTCCTCGAGGAGCTCGTCCGCCCGCCGTAGCGCCGCGGTCTTCCCGAGCCGGAGGAGTCGCCCGACCACCACGAGGTTCTCCCGGCCGGTCAGCTCCTCGTCGACCGACGCGTACTGCCCGGTGACGCTGATGAGTTCGCGCACCCTGGCCCGGTCGCGGACGACGTCGTGCCCGAGGAGCCGGGCGGTCCCGCCGTCGGCTCGGACCAGGGTGGTGAGGATGCGGATCAGGGTGGTCTTGCCGGCGCCGTTGGGGCCCAGGAGGGCGAAGACCTCGCCCTCCGGGACGGCGAAGGTCACGTCCCGGAGGACCTCGCGGTCGCCGTAGCGCTTGCGGATCCCGGAGACCGCGAGAGCTGGCTGGGCTGCGGCGGAGGGATCAATGAGTGGTGGTGTGAGCTGGGGCGATGACCTCGTCATATCTACAGCGTAACCGTTACTCAGTACGAGTGCGCAAGGGTTACGCAGTACGATGGCCGCATGGCGATCGACCACGAGGAGAACCCCGCACCCCCGGACGTCCCGCGAGCGGCCCTGCTGGCCTGGGGCAGGTCGCCCGCCACCACCAAGGGGCCCCGGCCGAAGTGGACGCTCGAGCGGATCCTGGAGGCCGGCGTCCGACTCGGCGATGAGCAGGGCATCGACGCCATCACCATGAGCGGAGTCGCCAAGGCACTCGGCAGCGGGACCATGTCCCTCTACCGGTACGTGGAGTCGCGGGAGGACCTCGTGGTCCTCACGGCCGACCGCGCCCTCGGCCCGGGGGCCACCCCCGAGGGCGCGGACTGGCGGAACCGGCTCCGCGCCTGGGTCCGAGACCTGCGGAGCGCCTACGAACGGCACCCGTGGCTGACCGCGATCCCCGTCGGGACGGAAGCGCTGCTGCCGTCCTACCTGCACCGGCTGGAGTCGGGACTGGCATGCCTGGAACCCACCGGGATCCCCGGAGAGCGCGCGGTGACCGTGCTGACCATGCTGTGGACCTACACGCGGGGTGAGGTCGAGCAGGCCGCCCAGCTCGCCACCCTCACCGAGGAGGCGACCACCGGCGTCAACCAGGTCCTCGCCGCGCGCCTGCGCGCCCTCACCGGTGACGCGTTGCCCCGGGTTCTGGCCACCCTCGAGCAGGACACGGTGTCGAACTCGAGCAACGACGACGAGTTCGACGCGGCGATCTCCATCGTCCTCGACGGACTGGCACCCCACGCCGAGCGGTAGCCCCTCCGCCGGAGAACCCAGCAGGAGCCGGTGGAGAACCGGCGGGGCGCTGGTCGTGGATCTCCGGTCCGCCCTCGTCGTCCCACCGCCCCCAGCACGCGGAGCGGAACCGCGCCCCCGGGCGGGCGGGGACCACCCCGCCCGGGGACCGGCGGCGAGCGCTCCC
>NZ_AGVX02000231.1 GCF_000239155.1 Actinoalloteichus spitiensis RMV-1378 | reverse complement strand
CCCCACCCCACCCGCCGTCGCCACCCCCGGCCCACGCCGCCGGTGGATCCCCCGCGACGGCCGGGCCCGCGTCGGACTCGCCGTCATCGCCGGGTTCGTCCTCGTCGCGGCCCTCGGCCCGTTCCTGGTGACCGGGGCCAGCGGCATCGGCCCCGACCCCCTCGCCCCGCCCTCCGCGCAGTACTGGCTGGGCACCACCCAGACCGGGCAGGACGTCCTCGCCCAACTCGTCGTCGCCACCCGGGGCTCCCTGCTCGTCGGTGCCCTCGCCGGCCTGCTGGCCACCGTGCTGTCGATCCTGGTCGGCGTGGTCGGCGGCTACGTCGGCGGCCGCGTCGACGAGGCGCTGTCGCTGCTCAGCAACGTCACCCTGGTCATCCCCAGCCTGCCGCTGGTCATCCTCGTCACCCACTACCTCGACGGCGGCGGGGTCCTCGCCATCTCCGTCGTCATCGGCCTGACCAGCTGGGCCGCCTCCGCCCGGGTGCTGCGCGCCCAAACCCGCTCCGTCCGGGCCCGCGACCACGTCGCCGCCTCCCGCGCCCTCGGGGAACGTCCCTGGCGGATGGTCCTCGTCGAGGTCGTCCCCAACCTGCTCCCGGTGATCGCCGCCCAGTTCGTCTTCGCGGTCATCTTCGCGATCCTCACCGAGGCCGGCCTGTCCTTCCTGGGCCTGGGCGGCGTCGACCACCTCACCTGGGGGACGATGCTCTACTTCGCGCAGAACGCGCAGGCCCTCGCCATCGGCGCCTGGTGGTGGTTCATCCCACCCGGACTGGCCATCGCCCTGCTGGGCTGCGCGCTGTCCCTGCTCAACCTCAGCCTCGACGAGGTCATCAACCCGAGACTGCGCGGAACCCGCACCCGCCGCGCCCGCCGCGCGGCCCGGCGCCCCGCCCAGCCCACCGAGGAGCGGTGATGGGGAACCACCACGACACCGGCCGACCGGTGCTCTCCGTGCGGGGGCTGCACGTCGACTACCACCTCGACCCGCCGGTCCACGCCGTGCGCGACCTCAACCTCGTCCTCCGCCGGGGCGAGGTCCTCGGCATCGCCGGCGAGAGCGGCTGCGGCAAGTCCACCCTGGCCTACGCCGTCAACCGGCTGTTGCGGCCCCCCGCCGAGGTCGTCGCCGGATCCGTCGTCTTCCACGGAGCCGACGGCCACGACACCGACGTCCTCGCCCTCACCGGCGACGCGCTGCGCTCCTTCCGCTGGCGGCGCATCGCCATGGTCTTCCAGGGCGCCATGAACGCCCTCAACCCGGTGCTCACCATCCACACCCAGCTCACCGACGTCCTCGCCGCCCACGAACCCGGCAGCCGACGGCGGGACCGGGCCCGCCGCTGCGCCGAACTCCTCAGCCTCGTCGGCGTCCACCCCGACCGGGCGCGGAGCTACCCGCACGAACTGTCCGGCGGCATGCGGCAACGCGTCATGATCGCCATGGCCCTCGCGCTCAACCCCGACGTGCTGGTCATGGACGAACCCACCACCGCCCTCGACGTCGTCGTCCAACGCGACATCCTCCGCGAACTCGGCCGGCTCCGGGAACGGTTCGGCTTCGCCCTCGTCTTCATCACCCACGACCTGTCGCTGCTGCTAGAGATCAGCGACCGCATCGCCATCATGTACGCCGGGCGGGTCGTCGAGGAGGGCACCGCCACCCGGCTGCTCACCGCACCCCGCCACCCCTACACCACCGGCCTGCTCGGCTCGTTCCCCAGCCTCACCGGACCCCACCAGGACCTGCGCGGCATTCCCGGACAACCCCCCGACCTCACCCAAGCCCTCGCCCACTGCGCCTTCCACGACCGCTGCCCCCACCGCCGGGACGTCTGCGCCCACCAGCGCCCCCCACTCGGCCCGGCCCCCACCACCGGCGACGACCCCGCCCCCGGCGGGGAAACCCACCTGGTCGCCTGCCACGCCTGGCACCCCGACCGCTACGGCGCACCACCCCCCACCCCGCTCCGCAACGGCACCTTCCACCCCACCCACACCGCCGAGGGGGTCGACCCATGAGCAGACTCGCCGCCCGCGGCCTCGTCCGCGAGTTCCGCCTCCCCGGCCGAAGCCGACGCCACCCCCTGCGGGCCGTCTCCGACGTCTCCCTCGAACTCCACGCCGGCGAGACCGTCGCCCTCGTCGGCGAGAGCGGCAGCGGCAAGTCCACCGTCGCCCGCCTCCTCGCCCGCCTCGACACCCCCGACGGCGGAACCATCCTGCTCGACGGCCACCCCGCCACCCCCGGGCGACGCGGCCGCCGCCACCACCACCGCCAGGTGCAGATCGTCTTCCAGGACCCCTTCGCCTCCCTCAACCCGTTCCACACCGTCGACCACCACCTCCGCCGACCCCTGCGGCTCCACCACCCCACCCTCGACCGCGCCGAGGAGGACGAGCAGATCCACCACCTCCTCCACCGCGTCAACCTCGTCCCCGCCCACCGCGTCGCCGCCGCCCACCCCCACGAACTGTCCGGCGGCCAACGGCAACGCGTCGCCATCGCCCGCGCCCTCGCCTGCCGACCCGGTGTGCTGCTCGCCGACGAACCCGTGTCCATGCTGGACGTCTCCATCCGCCTGGAGATCCTGCGCCTCCTCGACCGGTTGCGCGCCGAGGACGACCTCGCCGTCCTCTACATCACCCACGACCTGGCCACCGCCCGGCACTTCGCCCACCGCATCCTCGTGATGTACCGGGGGGAACTCGTGGAGAGCGGCCCCAGCGACGACGTGATCCTCGACCCGCGCCACCCCTACACGCGGCTGCTCGCCGCCGCCGCCCCCGACCCGCGCCGGCGCGGCACCAGCGCCCTCACCGGCCCCGCACTGCCCGTCACCCGCGCCGAGGTACCCGGCCCCACCGGCACCGGCGGCTGCCTCTTCCTCGACCGCTGCCCCCAGGCGATGCCCCGCTGCCAGCGGCGCCCCCCGCTGGTCCCCCTCGACACCGGCCGCGCCGCCCGCTGCTGGCTCCACGCCGACGACGCCGACCCGGCGACCACCCAGCCAGCACCGCCCCCCACCGCGCCACCAGACCCCTGACACCCCCAGGCCACCCGGCCACCGCCGGGACGCCCCCCACCCCGGTACGACGAGGACGAAGGAGACGCCCATGCGGATGGAGCTGCACGACGGCTGGACGGTGCGCGCCGTCCGGGGACCGGCCCCGGACGCCCTGGCCGACCGCGAGGTACCCGCCACGGTGCCCGGCTGCGTGCACACCGACCTGCTGGCGCTCGACCTCATCCCCGACCCCTACCAGGACCGCAACGAGGCGGGGCTCCACTGGATCGGCCGCACCGACTGGCGCTACCGCACCACCTTCGACTGGGAACCCGGCGACGGCACCGAACGCGTCGACCTCGCCTGCGCCGGCCTCGACACCATCGCCCACCTCGAACTCAACGGCCACGTCATCGCCGACACCGCCAACATGCACCGCGTCTACCGCTTCGACGTCACCGACGAGCTCCGCGCCGGCCCCAACGAACTCACCGTCACCTTCACCTCCGCCCTCGACCACGCCGAACGGGTCCGCGAGCTCCTCGGACACCGCCCGCACACCAACCACCACCCCTACAACCAGATCCGCAAGATGGCCTGCAACTTCGGGTGGGACTGGGGCCCCGACCTCGTCACCGCCGGCATCTGGCGCCCCCTCGCCCTCGAACGCTGGCACGGCGCCCGCCTCACCTCGGTCCGCCCGCTGGCCACCGTCGACGCCGAAGGCGGCGGCGTCGTCACCGTCCACGTCGACATCGACCGCGCCCCCGGCCACGACGACGAACTGCCCGTCACCGTCCACGTCGGCGTGGTCGCCGCCACCGGCGCCATCCCCGCCGGCGCGACCACCACCACCGTCGAGGTCCGCGTCGACCAGCCCCGGCGGTGGTGGCCCCACGGCTACGGCGACCAACACCGCTACCCGGTCGACGTCGCCCTCACCGTCGACGAGCACCCCACCCCCGGCAACGGCGACCTCACCACCTGGGCCGGCGAGATCGGCTTCCGCAGCATCCGCCTCGACACCGAACCCGACGAACACGGCACACCCTTCACCTTCGTCGTCAACGACGTCCCCGTCTTCGCCCGAGGCGTCAACTGGATCCCCGACGACTGCTTCCCGCACCGCGTCGACGCCGCCCGCTACCGGCAGCGGCTCGACCAGGCCCGCGACGCCGGGGTCAACCTGGTCCGCGTGTGGGGCGGCGGGATCTACGAGTCCGACGACTTCTACGACATCTGCGACGAACTGGGCATCCTCACCTGGCAGGACTTCCTCTTCGCCTGCGCCGCCTACCCCGAGGAGGAACCACTGCGGTCCGAGGTCGAGGCCGAGGCCCGCGACGCCATCACCCGCCTGGCACCCCACCCCAGCCTCGTGCTGTGGAACGGCAACAACGAGAACATCTGGGGCCACCACGACTGGGGGTGGCGCGACCAGCTCGGCGACCGCACCTGGGGAGCCGGCTACTACCACCGGCTCCTGCCCGACCTCCTCGCCGAACTCGACCCCACCCGCCCCTACTCCGCCGGCAGCCCCTGGTCGTTCTCCCACGACATCCACCCCAACGATCCCGCGCACGGCGCCACCCACATCTGGGACGTGTGGAACCAGCGCGACTACACCGCCTACCGCGACTACGTGCCCCGCTTCGTCGCCGAGTTCGGCTTCCAGGGGCCACCCGCGCACGCGACCCTGCGGGCCAGCATCAGCGACGACCCCCTCCGGCCGGACAGCCCCGGCATGCTCGCCCACCAGAAGGCCGAGGACGGCAACGGCAAACTCGCCAGGGGACTGGCCGACCACTTCCCCGAACCCCAGGACTTCGACGACTGGTTCTGGGCCACCCAACTCAACCAGGCCCGAGCCCTGCGGTTCGGCGTCGAGCACTTCCGTTCCCACGCGCCGCGGTGCGCCGGGACCGTGTGGTGGCAGCTCAACGACTGCTGGCCCGTCACCTCCTGGTCGGTGGTCGACGGCCAGGGCCGCCGCAAACCCGCCTGGTACGCGCTGCGCGCCGCCTACCAGGACCGGCTCGTCACCCTCCGCCCCCGCCCCGGTGGGCTCGCCGCCGTGCTGTGCAACGAGACCGACGAACCCTGGACCCCTCAGCTCGTCGTCGCCAGGACGGCGTTCACCGGCGCCGTCCTCGGCGAGGTCCGCCACCAGCTGACCGTGCCACCCAGGGCCGTGCACGAGGAACCGCTGCCCGAGACGATCACCACCGCCACCGACCCGACCGCCGAACTGCTCGTCGCCACGGCCGGTGACATCCGCGCGACCTGGTTCCACCTGCCCGACCTGGAACTGGCCCTGCCCGTCCCCGAACTCACCACCACCGTGGCGGAGCTGGAGGACGGCTACCGGGTCGAGGTCACCGCCGGGAACCTCGTCCGGGACCTCGCCCTGCTCGCCGACCGGGTCGCCCAGGACGCGGAGGTGGACGACATGCTCGGCACCCTCCTGCCCGGGGAGAGCACCAGCGTGGTGGTGCGCACCGCCCTGCCCCTGGACCCCGAGGACCTGGTGACGCCGCTGGTGCTGCGCTCCGCCAACCAACTCCTGCACTGAGCAGCGGACTGGTCAGGGGGCCGCGTGCGTACCCGGGTCGCCGGCGGTCGGCGGCGCCGCCCTGCCGCGTGCCCGCCGGCGTGAGCGGGGGGTCTGGTCTCCGCCCGTCGGTGCGTCGGTGCGTCGGTGCGTCGGCGTGGAGGTGGGGAGTTCGGGGCTCGGGTCCCGGGTGCGGGGTCCGGGACGGCGTGCGGGCGTGGAGGCCGGCGGGTGGAGGCGTGCGCCGCCGCCTGAACCAACTGGGGGCCGCGTACCGTGCGGCAGGCGGCCACGCGTCTCCCCTCAGGGCGCCAGAGCGTGTTCGTTCCCCACCAGCGACAGCCCGGACGGCCCCGGTGGGACGGAGCTGGGCGGAGGCGACGAAGCAGGTACACCCCGGCGACACCCCGCCCCTCGACGAATCACCGGGGCCGCTGGCGAGTTCCGTGCGCCTCCGGCGCCGGCGATCCGTCACCTGGGGCGGAGCGGGCATCGCTCCGCCGTGGAACCACCCACATCCCGCTGGGTTTGGTCATGAGGTGATGCGGCCGACCACAAGGGCGGGGTGGCGTCCGCGCGGCGTACCACATCACGTGCTGGGTGGAACCGGGCCGCCGCACCTCCCCACAACGTGCGGACTGCTGAGAAGCGTCACCAGCGCCGTGGAAAGGCGAGGTCAGCTATGCGGGGCTGCGAAAGGACTCCGGAAAAGACGCGGACGTCACTGACACTGCCATGCCAGTAGCTCGCGTCGCTCTCGGCGCGGCCAATCTGAATCCCGTCCTCGGAGCTGGTGGAGTACACGTGATCCACCTTCTTGTTCAACCGGGCGTCGACGTGGAGGATGGCCTGGCGTTCGGCGGAGTCGTAGAGGGCAACCAGGTGAGTCCACTGTCCCTCCCGAGCGGACCTGAGACTCTCCGCCACGATCGGATCCCCTGCTTCGGGTGAACCAGGTAGCACGAAGGCCCACCTGCCGCTGGAGGCCCGATATTGCAGTTGGGCGCCATTACCCAGGCTCACCGCGGTCTGCGACGAGGTCCCCAAGTCCTCGCTGCGAACCCAGACCGAGACGGAGAAGCTCTGTGAGGTGTCCACGACTGCTGGGAGGTTTGCGACGTGCCCGGAACGGCCGTCCAACTCCAGCACCGTCGTCGCCATGTAGTCGTCCTCGCGCCACGTCGCGCCCCCGCGTACGACACCGGGATGGTTCCACCGGGACTCGTCGGGGATGGTCCCGTCCGCGCTCTCCTCCAGACCCCAGTGCCCCTTCACCACGACCTGGTTGAAGATCTCGGCGACCTCGGCAGCGGCGAGGGCGCGCTCGTACACCCGCACCTCGTCGACCGCTCCTGCCCAGAAGTCGGAGGCCCGCCCACCTGACTGGGCGGCGCCGATGCGGACCGAGCCGGTGGCGTTCCAATGGGAGCTCACCTCGGTGGAGGACTGCTCGACACCGTTGACGTACAGGATGATGCGCTGCCGGTGGGCTTCGTACACGCCCGCGAGGTGGGTCCAATGTCCAGTGGCGTCAGCCGGTTCGATGGACAGGGCTCGCGCGGTGGTCGAGCTACCTCCGTAGGCGCTGGGCAGTGAGAATGCCCACCGGTCGTCGTCTCGCGAATAGTGCAGGTGGTAGCCGGAGGACTGTGCGCTGTCCTGGCTGACAGCGGTGCGCGAGCGTTCCTTGTCGGTCAGTCGCACCCAGGCCGTCACGGCGAAGCTGCTGTCGGTTCGCACGCCAGCGGAGTCCGTGGTCAAGTGACCGGTCGAGCCGTCAAAGTGGGGTGCGTCGCCGTTGTGGCCATCGCTCCACTGGACGGTACCGGCAACGGAGGCGGTGTGCCCGTTGCCGCTGGAGTCGGGGGTGGTCGTTCCGTCGAACTCGTCGAACTTCCAGTGGCTCACGGCCGGAGTGCGGCCGGCCACCAGGAACGAGTAGTAGGTGATGGGCGATAGGTTACCGGCCCGGTCCTGGGACCGAACGGAAAGCGTGTAGGGGCCGTCACTGGTCGGAGTGATCTCAACGGTGGCCGGCCCGCCGAGCCCGTCAGCCGGCGCAGGGGTGGTGAGACTGGGAGGGACGGTCGAATACAGGTAGCGGACCACGTCGTCAACGCCGTTCGCGTCGAAGGTGAAGTCGCCGGGGATACCCTCCCCACCGGTCCACTTGCCTGGCGGGTAAGCGGTCGAGGAGACCGTCGGTGGCGAGTGCGGCGCGGTGGCGTCGATCACCATCTCGCAGGGCTGGGAGTACGGCGAGTAGGCGACCCCGTCGTGCGCCCGTACTCGCCAGAAGTAGGCCTGGCCCTCACGCAGCTCTCCCTCCGGCACGGTGATCTCGGCGGCGGAACCGGAGGGAGTGCGGGACACACTGCGACTCCCAGTAGCTTTCTGACCAACGAGCCCCCACTCGAAGTGCGCGGTCAGCAGCCCCCCGCTCTGGCTCGACACCCGCGCCCGCAGGCGTGGCGTGGTCGTGGACAACCAAGGCCGCGCGGCCTCGACATCGCAGGCCACTGCTCCACCCTGCATGGACAGTCCCGACGGTTGGTCGAGGTGGGAGTGCTCCTCGTCCTCCATCGCCATGCCGGAGGCCTCGGACTCCGAACGGTCTCCAGAGCGGGTCGCATCCGTCACCGTGGCCGTTGGCGCGGGTGCCCCGGTTCCCCCGTCGTTCGGCGACGCCACCGCCTGTGGTGTGGCCACCGTCGTCGCGACGACGGTGGCCGACGCGATGGCCAGCGCCGCCATTCGCCGCGGTCCTTCTCTCAACACGTGCTGGTACCCCTTCCGTTCCGGGTCCGGTCAAAACGACGTGAACCTAGAGCGGTGCGGCACCGTTCGGGTACGGAGTGTGAGCTTCATGATCAAAGAGGGGTTGTTTTTGGGAATCGCGTAACGAACGGCGCGGGGCGGAGGATGAATAGGCCATTTTTGGCTGACCGGAGAATGGGTTATTTTCCTACCGTTCAGCTGTCGGGATGGCAAATCATTGCCGAGAAGTGGGGTTCGTGCTTTCCTGGCCGGTTCGCCATTTCCCGGCAGCTGTGCCGGCGACTGGAAGACGCGCCCGGTGGGGACGCGGTTGCGTCGAACGGCATGAGGATGCGGCGGCAGGCATGCAGGGGTAACGCCCTTCGGCGACCGAGGCCGGCTGCTGAGAAGGAAACGGGGTGCCGGACACGCGCCAGCCTCCTTCGCCGTCTTCCCTGGGCAGGGTCGACGCGCGGCTCGGGCTCGGCTCCTGCGTGGGCGTGCAATGCTGCCGGCGCCCCGATCCGACGGCTTTGACCAGCTGGTACGGAGATCGTCCTGCCGTTCCGCCCGATGGGCGTGGCGGGTGGCGCCCATCGGGCTGTGGCGCCGCTGCTCGGTGCGCACCCCGCGCTGCTGCCCCACCAGACGTGCCGCACCTCGGTCGAGGACGGGGTTGCCCGGTGTGGCCATCACGGTGCCGTCTCCCAGCCCGGGATTCCGCCGCTGCTCGAATCGACCGGACAGGTGCGATATCGGCTCTCCGATTCCTGCGGTTCAACGACGTGGCGGATGTGCCTCCGTTTTTCTCGAGGCAGTCGGAAATGTCTATCTCATCCCCGAGTGTCCGAAGTGGTTGCTCGTTCGGCGCGCTCCGGGAAAGTCCTGTCGCCGATACAGGGGGAGAGCAGGGGTGGCGTGGAGTGGAACAGGAGGATTCGGAAAATGCTGGCGGAGCCGAGGCTCCGGCGCCTGCGTGCGGAGGCCGATGTGGGGGCTGAGCCCCGGGCCGTCGATGGCGTTCGGACGCTCTCCCGGTGCGCAGCGAGCAGGAGCGACGGGCTGTTCTGGCGGTACCCCGCGAGCTACCCGGCTGGGGTCAGGAGCCTGCGGGCCGGCCGAGCCTCATCGCGTCGGCGACGACGAGCCCGCCGTCAGCCGTCAGCCGGGCGGAGGTCGCCGTCACGACCCGACACCTCGAACGGCGTTCCGCCCCCCGGCCAGGAGCCACACGCCCGACCACGCCGGACAACCGAGACACCCGGCGGACGAACGGCCTCGCTCACCGTTCCCCGTCAGCCCGGGCGATGACCGCGGCCAGGCTCTCCTCGTCCACGACGAGCGGCGCCGCCAGGGTCTCCACCCAGTCCCGCCGTGCCCTCCCGTCCAGTTCGGCCCAGCGGGGGTGGTCCCTCGCCCGCCGGGCGAGGAGTTCCCACTGGTGCGGGTGCTCGGCGAGCCGGTACCAGCCCGCCTCCGTCCGGGCGGCCGCCGGCGACCCCGTCGACTCCAGGGCTGCCACGAGCGCGTCCCGCAGGCGGTGCACCGCCGAGGCGAACACGGGGCTACCGGCCAGGGGTCCCGCCGAGGCCTCGGGGATGTCGAACTTGAGCACCATCGCCGCGCGGAGCAGCACCCGGAGCTGGGCGAGGTCGTCGAACTCGACCAGTTCTGACACGTGACCTCCTTCGTCGTCCAACATCCCGCCGGGCTCGACACCAGGCCTCCACCCGACCTGCCCGTCCCAGCCGGCCCCGCCCGTCAGGCCGGGCGGGACGTCACACCGCGCCGTGCCTCGAAGCCGGGCCGGGGGGCAGCCGGCCGACGCGGGGCGCGGCTGCTCTCCGCCCTCCGCCACGTCGGCGAGTGGACCGGGGCGGGAGCCCCGGCACGCCCCGCCCAGGGATTCAACCGGCGGTGTCGACACCGTCGAGGTGGAAGGCGCCGTCCCTGTCGGCGGAGATCAGCCCGGCCCGGCTGGCGGCCTGGTGGCGGGCCAGGAACCGCACGAACCGCTCGGCGATGTCCTCGACATCGTCCTCGTCGACCTCGCACAGCGCGGGCAGGTCCGCGCTGACCTTGCCCAACCCCCGGAAGGTGCCCTCGACCCCCACGGGAACCCCGGTGGAGACGACGAGTTTCCCGCCCACGACGTGCACGTGGGTGATCACGTCGGCCCGCACGAGACCGTGGTCGGTGCGCACCCAGAGTCCTGTGGTGGTTGTCACGACGCGGACGGTACCGGGCGCGGGCGTCACACCCTCCCGGAACGGGAGAACTGGGACGCGAACGAGCAGCCTGCCGAAGCCGGCGGGTGCGTTCCCCGACCGCACCCCTCGGCGCCGGTTGGCCCCGAGGTCGTGATCGACGACGACGCGGTCGTACCGCCGGCCCGCAACACCACCTCCGGCGGCCCGGTCAGCCACCGGACAGCGGGCCGGCGGGCACGCTGGTCCGTCCCGCCTGGTCCAACCGGTAGTGCCGGGCCAACCAGTCCGCGCCGCCCTGGAGTTCGGTGTCGGTGAACGCCCGGTCGACCACGACGAGGTCGGCGATGTCGATGTCCGCGTACACCCCGGTGGTGGCCGTGTTCGTCGCCAACGTCAGCCCCGGCAGGCCCGCCCCCGGGCCGGTTCCGGTGACGATCCGGGTCACCTCGTGACCGTAGGTCAGGTGCCGGGACCGTTCACCGTCGAACACGGCGGCGAACACGTTCCACCGGCCCACTCCCGTCCACACGGCGGCCGCGTCGGGCGCCGACAACCCGCCCGCCCCGCACATCATGTGGCACAACGGGTTCCCGGCGGTGAACCACGCCAGGTAGGAGCCGGAGTGCCCGGACACCCAGGTGCCGTGCACGTCCCGGGGCCGGGCCACCAGGAACACCGTCTTCGGGGGCGTGTGGGCGCGGGACCAGGCCGGCGACTGCATCCAACGCGGGCCGTCGACGCGGTCGAACCGCAGGAACCACCGGCCGGCCTCCACCCTGAGCTCCGGTCGGGCGTCCTCCCGTTCCTGACGCGGCCCCGGTTCCGTGCCCTGGTGGGGGGTGAACTCGGCGATCCGGTCGCCCGGGCCGCCGTCGAGCTCCGAGGCGCGCAACGCCACCACCACCCCCCGGTTCGCCGCTGGGTCCCGGCCCACCGGGTGGTCCGGGGTGGGTGGCGCGGAGCGGGGGACCAGCGGCAGCCGGAGCTGGTCGGCGATCAACCGCGCGGTGAGGCCGTGACCGGCGTCGGAGAGGTGGATGCGGTCGACGTGCACGAGGTCCATGTCGGCGTCGTCCACGTCCTGGGTGACGGGGAAGTGGGCGGACACGTCGATGACGGCGACGTCGTCGAGTTCCTTCGCCAGCTGGTGCGCCGCCCGCGCGTAGTCCTCCCAGCGGTGGGCCGGGGTGGTGACGTCGAAACGGCGGAAGGTGTGCAACAGCAGGATCGACGGACGGCGGGAACACACCGTCCGGTACAGGTTCAGCTGCTGGCGCATCCGCTCCGCGTACACCTCCGGGGCCACCCCGGCCGCGTAGTCGTTCGCGCCGAGCTGGATGACGATGAGGTCCGGGTCCAACCGGGCCACCCGGTCGCAGTGCGAACCCATGATCCGGGAGGGCAGGTAGTTGCCGGACTGGGTACCGCCCTTGCCGGCGATGAACACCTGGATACCGGTGCCCGCGCTGTCGGTGTGCGCGTAGACCCCGCTGATCGTCACCGCCTCCCGGGCGGTGATCCGCACCGTCCGCGTGCCGGGCGGCAACGGCGGACTGGACCACTCGCCGTCGGCCCGGTCGGCCTGCCCCGACCGGTCGGGGATGACGCGGACCGGGGCGCCGCCGTCGACGGAGACCTCGAAGGACCCGTTGTTCGACCCCTGGCCGTGGAACACGGTGAGCAGGGTGGTGCCCGGGGGGAGGTCCCGTTCGATCCACTCGCCGCCGAGCAGCCGGCGGGACCGGAAACCCAGGTCGGCGTCGACGATCAGCGGCACCCCGGAGGACAGCCACCCGCCGTCGGCGGCCGGGTAGTGGCGCCCGGGTTCGCCGAGGATCTGCCCGAGCCGGGAGACGAAGGACCGTTCGATGTGGCTCGCGCCGACGCCCTGCGTGCTGCTGGAGCCGACCGCGACCACCCGCACCTTCCGCAGCCCGGTCTGCGACCAGGCGCGTCCCCACTGCCACAGACCCGGGACCGTCGCCCGGGCCGGCCGGACCTCGGACGTTCCGGCCGGGGGCGGCGCGTCGGCGAGCTGGCCGGCGAGCCCGCCGAGCAGGGACGCCCCGGCCGTGCCCAGGCCGATGGTCCCCCTGGGCACGGGTGCCACCGGCCGGCGGGCCGCCTCCGGGCTCGGCGCCGCCCCCGCCTCACCGCCGCCCGCCCCGGCCGCGGCCATCACCGCCACCGGAGAACCCGCCTCGGACAGCGTGGCGCCCGACGTCGCCTCGGCGATCACGGCACGATCCTCACCGGACAGCGGCACCGGGACCGCGCGCGGCAGGTCCACCACCGGACCCTCCACCCGCACCACCTTGGTGCGCACGCGCATGCCCAGCACGTGTTCCTCGACGTGCAGGAGGGTCTCCACGGTGTCGTCGAGGGCGACCGGACACGTCACGCGGTGCGGAATCCTCCCGTTCACCAGTTCCACCGAGAACGTGTCGTCGGCCACCAGGGCCGTCGTTCCGTCCTCCACGACCCGGCGCAGCGGAGTGATCAACAACCGTCCCTGCGCGGGAGACCAACCATTCGAGGCCAGCCAGCGGCCGACCAACGTCACCACACCGGATTCAGGCATGTGACCGTCCTTCCTCATAGAAACGGACACCGTGTCGCCTGTGTGAACGAGGCTACCCTTTCCATACTCCCGGATTCGGTGGGTGTGGGGCCACGCCTTTCCCGGGAAATTCCGGCACCCAGCGGAACTTCCGGCGGAAATGGTGGTGCGGGTTGTCCTTCCGGTAGCCGGGACCTCCGGTGGCATTCCTGGATGCGGGGAGCGGAACCAGAAAACCGTTCACTCACTCGGGCTAGGGGCCGTTCTCGTCGACACGGCGAACACGGCACGACCGCGCCGGACGAGGCCCCGGGGGAACGGCTGCCCGTGCGGGTCGGGGAAAGGGGTCACCGCACGGTCGCCAACCACGCGTGGTCCCGGGCCCGGGTGATCGCGACGAGCAACCGCCGGTCCGTCAGGGAGGCGTCGTGCCCGTCGTCCTCCGTGCCGCGCAGGACGACCAGGACGGCCCCGAACTCCATGCCCTTCGCCCGGTGCACGGTGCCCACCTTCACCCCGGGCTGGGTGCCGTCGTAGTCCTTCAACGGCATCGCCGGGATACCAGCCTGCCTCAACCACCGGATGGCCTGGCTGACGTCGTCGTTGCTGCCCAGCAGGACCGCCGTCTCCTCGTGCGCCTCGCTGACCACCTTCGCCTCGGCGACCAGCGCCTGTTCCAACTCCTCGGCCGACCCCGACCAGCGGTGCACGGTTCCGCCGGCGAGGGTGGCGGTGACCTCCCGCAGGGTCGCGCCGGGCGCCCCGTCCTCCTCGTCGAGCTGGTTGGGAGCGGGAACGTCCTGCGCGGCGGCCAGCACGGCCCGGGTGTTGCGGTAGTTCACCCGCAGCGTCTCGCCGCGCCCCTGCACGTGGATGCCGGCGTCGATCAGCCACCACCCACCCGGGTACACCTGCTGTTGACCGTCGCCGACGAGGAGCAGCCCGTCCGGACGGTCGCCGACGAGGGTGTGGACGAGCCGCAGCCCCACCTGGGGCAGGTCCTGGACCTCGTCGACGACGACGGCGGCGAACGGCTCCGCCAGGGGGCGTTCCCGGACCTCCTCGGTGGCCAGGACGAGCAGGTCGTTGTAGTCGGTGAGACCGCGCTCGGCGAGGTTGCGCTGGTACGCCTGGTGCAGCCGCCACACCTGCTCGCGGCGGCCGG
>NZ_AGVX02000232.1 GCF_000239155.1 Actinoalloteichus spitiensis RMV-1378 | reverse complement strand
GTCGACCACGGGGGCCTGCACCAGTGGGCCGAAGGCCTCGCCCAGCTGGGCCTGCGTGCTCGCCCTGGCACTGGCGAACGTCTGGGCGATGGACCGGGCCAGCTTCTCCGGGGTGCTCCGGGAGAACGCGGTCGGCGCGATGCGCAGGTCGGCGATCCCGCCGCTGGCGTCGACGCTGACGGTCACCAACCCGTCGGGGGACGTCGCCGTCCCCCGCAGGTGCGTGGCCCGTTCCTGGGCCTCCCGCAACTGGCTGGTCTGGCGCTCCAGTTGTTCGGTGAGCGCGGCGGCCTGTTCCCGGAGCGTCGACATCCGACCCTCCAGTTCGGCACGGCGCTCGGCTGCGTTCGACATGCGGATCACCACCTCACGGGCGCGACCAGTCTAGGCTCGTTGCCCACCTCTCACGGGCCTTTTCCCGACTTCACCCGCCTCTCACCCGATCAGCTGATGGCCCGGTACGGGTGGGTGGTCCCCCGCCGAGCTCCCGGTCCCCGGCCGAGGGCGCTGCCGCCGCGGCCCGCACCCCGGCCGGTCGAGCCGCGTTCCGGGACCAGCACTGGGGCGGCGAGCGGCCCGGGTCCCGTTGCCCACATCGGTGGGGCGGCGTCGCGCCACTCGGCGGTGTTGAACGAACGGGTGGCGTGGCTGACTGGTGCGGTGGACCAGCCGCCCAACCGCTTCAGCCAGGGCGGACGGGGTGCCGATGGGCGGGCAGCGGCGTCCACCGTTCCGGGCTTCGGCCCCGAGCAGGTCGACGACGTACCGGTCGACGGCCAGCGGGCCCCGACCGGCCCGAGCGCCCGACCACCAGGAGGACGAGGAAGGACGATGGACAGGGAGACCGACCGTCCCAGGACCGTGCCCACCGCACCGGGCGGACTGCCACTCGTCGGGCACCTGCCGGCGCTCGTCCGGGGCCGCGTCTCGTTCCTGCAGAGGTTGCGCGGGCACGGGGAGGTCGTCCGGATCCACCTCGGTCGGCGCCCGATCTACGTGGTGAACTCCCCCGAGCTGTTGCACCGGATGTTCACCGTGCGGGCGGACAGCTTCGGCAAGGGCCGCTTCTTCGAGAACATGCGCCCGTACATGGGAAACGGGGTCGCGACCTCCGAGGGGGGCTTCCACCACCGGCAGCGCCGGTTGATGGCGCCCGCGTTCCACCGCGTCCGCCTGGAGTCCCACGTGGCGCTGATGCGGCGCGAGGCCGAGCGGATGACCTCCCGGTGGCGTCCCGACCACCCGATCCGGCTGGACCACCAGTTGCACCACCTGACCACGGTGGTCGTCGCCAGGGCCCTGTTCTCGACGAGCCTGTCCGACAGGACCGCGACCCGGATCGTCCTCGCCACCGACGCCTTCGTGCGGGGGGTCGCCTGGCGCCTCCTGGCCCCCGACGCCCTCGAACGACTGCCGACCCCGGCCAACCGCCGCTTCCTCGCCGAACGCGACCTGCTCCGGGAGATCATCCGCGACCTGGTCGCCGACCGGATGCGGACGCCGGGGCACGGTGGTGACCTGATGGCCGCGTTGCTGTCCGCCCGGGAGGAGGGCACCGGACGTGGGATGACGGCGGAGCAGCTGCACGACGAGGTCCTGACGCTGTTGTTGGCCGGTAGCGAGACCGCCGCCGGCACCATGGGGTGGCTCTTCCACGAACTGGGACGGCACCCGGCGGTGGAGCACCGGCTGCGGGCGGAGCTGGACGAGGTGCTGGCCGGCCGGCCGGTGACGGCGGCGGACCTGCCCCGGCTCGTCTACACCCGCCGGGTGGTGGAGGAGACCCTCCGCCGCCACCACGTCAACTGGCTCCTGACCCGGCGCACGCTGCACGGCGTCCGGCTCGGCCGGTACTGGCTGCCGGCGGACGCGGAGGTCCTCTACAGCCTCACCGCCCAGCACCGCGACCCCACCCTGTTCCCGGACCCGCTGCGTTTCGACCCGGACCGGTGGGACACCGCCCCGCCGAAGCACGCGTTCACACCTTTCGCCGCCGGCCCCCACAAGTGCCTGGGCGCGCACTTCGTGATGACGGAGATGGTGGTGGTGGTCGCCACCGTGGTGGCGGCATGGCGGCTGCGCCCGACTCCCGATCCGGTGCGCCCGGTGGCCACGATGGTGCTGCGTCCGAACGCGCTGCCAATGCTGCCGGAACGGGTGACCAGCGCCTGAACGGGCGGCCGGCGCTCGGTCGCGACCGGGGGCGGTCTCCGCCCGGGGCGGTCGGACCGCGCCGGGCGCCGGCGCTCCACGGGCCGGGGCGAGCGCGAACGGCGGTAACGGTGGGGAAACCGCCGCCCCGGTGGAATGGGTCCGCCGGTCGCTCCCGCGACACGGTGTGAACACCAACGGAAAGGACGACACCATGCGGGTTCCTCGTCAGAACCGGGTCGGCCTCGCTGTGGCGCTCTGCGCGGCAGCGGTGGGCGCCGCCGCCCTGATCGCCCCGTTCGCCGGTGCCTCGGACGAGGGAGTGCCGAGTCAGACCGGGACGGAGCGGCCTGGGGAGGAGTACGACTTCGTTCACGTCGACGACATGGCCGACCACGACTGCTACAGCGTCACGCGGACCGGTGAGGACGACGCTCCCGAGGCCGTCACCGGGACCGCCTGCGAAATCCCCGAGGATGGGATGTTCTGCGGCGACGGGGAGGAGGCGGCGACCGAGGTAGCCAGCTCGGTCACCGTCGAGGTCAGCACCGAGGGCGTGGTGTGCTACGTGGATGGCGTGGACACCGAGAGCTGACCGCCCTCAGGCCCGGACGGCACCAGGCAGCCTGAGTCGCACCACCAGACCGCCACCCCCACGTGGAGAGGCGTCGATCGTTCCCCGGTGGGCACGGACGACGGAGCGGACGATGGACAACCCGATCCCCGAGCCCCGGTGGGAACCGGTGCGCTCGGACTGCCCCCGGCGGAAGGGTTCGAACAACCGGGGGAGGTCCTCGGCGCGCACGACGGAGCCGGTGTTCACGGCCACCAGCTCGACGTCCGTCCCCACGGTGGCGGTACGGACGTCGAGCCACCCGCAGGGGTGGTTGTGGTGGATCCCGTTGTGGACCAGGTTGGTCACCAACTGTTCGAGCAGCACCGGGTCCCCGCGCGTCGGCGCGGCGGCGGGCGACACCGTGAGCCGCACCCCGGCGAGCTCGGCCATGTCCTGAACCCTGCCGACCACTCGGGACAACACGTCGCCGAGATCCACGGGACGGGGTTCCTCCACCGTCCGGTCGCTGCGGGCGAGCATCAGCAGTCCCTCGATCAACCGTTCCTGGCGGGCGTTCACCTCCAGGAGCTGTCCTCCCAGACCGGTGATCCGCTCGTCGGCGTCCGCGTCGCTCACGGCGTACTCGATCAGGGCGCGGTTGACCGCGAGAGGGGTGCGCAGCTCGTGGGAGGCGTTCGCGACGAAGCGGCGCTGGCCGTCGAAGGCGCGGTCGAGCCTTTCCAGCATGTCGTCGAAGGTGTCGGCCAGTTCCCTGATCTCGTCGCGGGGGCCGGTCAACGCCACCCGCTCGTGCAGGCTCCGCTCGGCCACCCGTTTCGCGTGCGCGGTGACCTTGCTGAGTGGTCGCAGGGCGCGTCCGGCCATCAGCCAGCCGATCCCCACCGCGAGGACACCGGCGACCGCCAGGGCGACGAGGGACTGGTTGAGCAGGTCCGCGAGGGCGACCTCCCGCGTGCGCTGGGTGGCCGCCGCGATCTCCGCGGCCAGCTCGTCGTCCACCGGTTCGACGAAGACGCCCCGCGACTCGTTGTGAACCACCCCGTCCACCTCGGTCGAGGTCCAGTGCTGGTGGACGACCTGGCTGAACGCGGTGTCCGACAGGTGCGTGCGCAAGCCGTGTTCGGTCAGGGCGTGGTTGATCGCTACCAGCGACGCGCCGCTGGCGAAGAAGACGAGCCCGTACCAGAAGGTCAGCCGGGTGCGGACGCTGACGCCAGGCAGGAGACGCGGCCTGGCCCTCACCGGATGCGGTAACCGACTCCCGGGGTCGTCTCGATCACGTTGGGTTCCCCGAGGGCTCGCCGCAGGCGGAGCACCGTCAGCCGCACGACTCCCGTGAACGGATCGACGTGTTCGTCCCATGCCTTCTCCAGAAGGTGTTCGGCGCTGACGAACGCTCCCTCGGCGCGGAGCAGTTCCTCCAGGACGGTGAACTGCTTGGGCGTGAGTGCCACGAGTTCGCCGGCCCGGCGGACCTCGCGCAGCCGGGGGTCGAGCTCGATGCCGGCGCGCGACAGCACCGGGGGCGCGGCGGGGCGGCTGCGGCGCCCCAGGGCTCGCACCCTGGCAACGAGCTCGGCGAGCGCGAAGGGTTTGACGAGGTAGTCGTCGGCACCGAGCGCCAGACCGACGACCCGGTCCGGAACCTCGGCCGAGGCGGTGAGCATCAGCACCCGGGTGGTCGCTCCGGAGGCCACGAGGTCCCGGCACACCTCGTCCCCGTGGACCAGCGGCAGGTCGCGGTCGAGGACCACGACGTCGTAGTCGTGGACTCCCAGGTGCTCCTGCGCGGTCGCGCCGTCGCCGACCACGTCGGCGACGACGTGGTCCCGCCGCAGGGCCGCCGCGACGACCCGGGCGAGCACCGGCTCGTCCTCCACCACCAGCACCCGCATCCGCACGTCCTCCCGACCCGGTCGCCCCGCCACCCACGGGGACCGATGACGGGGCCGGAGGTTATCCACGCCGGCGTTTCACCACCGTTACGGCCGTGGTGCGATCCCCCGTCCTCATTCTCGCGGTTCCCCGGTCGAGGAGCCGTGGTCCTCCACCCCGGCATGGCCGACGAACTGGTCAGGGGAAGGTGGTGTCGTCGGGCGGGGACGGTGGCCAGGGGACGGCTGGTGGGAAGGGACCCACCCCGTTCCCGGCGCGGATCCGGCCACGACGTGGATGCCAGCCGACCGCGCCCACCCGACCGGCGACCGCCCCCTGCGGTTCGAGCCCGGGTGACGGGCGGGTGCCTCGGTCCGGAGCCGTGGTGGCGCGCCACACCATCGTCCGTGACCGCCGGCACCCGGGCTCCGCTCAGTGGAAGTCGCGGGAGGTGGACGGTACCCGCAGGGTGAGCGGCTGGAGCCGGTCCGCCTGGAGGGTGACCACCCCGTTGGCGTTCTCCACCACCCCCCGCACCAGCATCGCGGGGCTGGTGACCGCGATCTTCCGGTAACGGGCCCACAGGCCGGGCGAGCACACCACGTTGACCATCCCGCTCTCGTCCTCCAGGTTCAGGAAGGTCACTCCGCCCGCCGTCGTGGGCCGCTGCCGGTGGGTCACCGCACCGCCCACCAGCACCCGGGTCCCGGACTCCACGTCCGACAACCCGTCGGTCGGCAGCGCGCCCAGTCCGGTCAGGTGTTCGCGGACGAACTGGACCGGGTAGCTGTCCGGGGACACCCCGGTCGCCCACACGTCGGCGACGGCCAGGTCGACCTCGTCCATCCCCGGCAGCACGGGGGCGTCCACCCCGCCGGTCAGCCCGGGCAACTGGTCCGGGCGTTCGCCCGCCGCCGCCCCCGCCGCCCACAACGCCTGCCGGCGGTCGAGCCCGAAGCAGCCCGCCGCGCCCGAGGTCGCCAGGGCCTCCAGCTGGGGGGCCGTCAGGCGGACGCGCCGCCCCAGGTCGGACAGGGAGCGGTAGGGGCCGTGGGCGTCCCGTTCCGCGTGGATCCGTTCCGCCAGCTCCTGTCCGATGGTCCGCACCGAGGCGAGCCCGAGCCGGACGGCGGGCCCCTGGCTCGCGTCGGTGGTCGAGGCCGGCCCGGCTCCCCCGGTGGCGGCTTCCGCTGTCCGGCTCCCGTGCCGCCGGTCCCCTCCCTCCAGGCTGGCGTGCGGGAGGCTGGCGTTGACGTCCGGACCCAACACCCGCACCCCGTGCCGGCGGGCGTCGGCCACCAGGGACTGCGGCGAGTAGAAACCCATGGGCTGGGCCCGCAGCAGGGCCGCGCAGAACGCCGCCGGGTAGTACAGCTTGAACCAGGCGCTGGCGAAGACGAGGTGCGCGAAGCTCAGCGAGTGGCTCTCGGGGAAACCGAAGTTGGCGAAGGCGAGCAGGCGCTGGTAGATCCGCTCGGCGAGTTCCCCGGTGATCCCGTTGGCGGCCATGCCCTCGAAGAACCGGTCGCGGAGCCTGGCCACCCTGGCTTCGGACCGTTTCGCGCCCAACGCCCGCCGCAGCTCGTCCGCCTCGGCGGCGGAGAAGCCCGCCACGTCCACCGCGATCCGCATCAGCTGCTCCTGGAACAGGGGCACCCCCAGCGTCCTGCGCAGGGCGGGTTCCAGCAGCGGATGCTCGTAGTCCCAGTCCTCCTCGCCGTTGCGGCGGCGGATGTAGGGGTGCACCGAACCGCCCTGGATCGGTCCCGGCCGGATCAACGCCACCTCGACGACCAGGTCGTAGAACTCCCGGGGTCGCAGGCGGGGCAGCGTCGCCATCTGCGCCCGGCTCTCCACCTGGAAGACCCCGACCGAGTCGGCCCGGCACAACATGTCGTAGACGGCGGGGTCCGCCAGGTCCAACGCCCCCAGGTCCACCCGGACCCCGTGGTGGGCCTCGACCAGGTCGATCGCGTAGTGCAACGCGGAGAGCATGCCGAGACCCAGCAGGTCGAACTTGACCAGTCCGACGGCGGCGCAGTCGTCCTTGTCCCACTGGAGCACGGTCCGGTCCGCCATGCTCGCCCACTCCACCGGGCACACCTCCCCCACCGGCCGGTCGCAGATGACCATGCCGCCGGAGTGGATGCCGAGGTGCCGGGGGAACCCCTCCAGCTGGGTGGCCAGGTCGAGGACCCGCTCGGGCACGTCGGTCTCCCGCGCCGCCCCTCGGACCGACCCCCACCGGTCGAGCTGCTTGCTCCAGGCGTCCTGCTGCCCGGGGGAGAAACCCAGGGCGCGGGCCGCGTCCCGGACGGCGGACCGCACCCGGTAGGTGATGACGTTGGCGACCTGCGCGGCGTGCCGCCGCCCGTACCGGCGGTAGACGTACTGGATGACCTCCTCCCGGCGGTCGGACTCGATGTCCAGGTCGATGTCGGGTGGTCCCTCCCGTTCGGGGGAGAGGAACCGTTCGAACAGCAACTGGTAGCGGACGGCGTCCACGTTGGTGATGCCCAGCGCGTAGCAGACGGCCGAGGTCGCGGCGGACCCCCTGCCCTGGCAGAGGATGTCGTTGTCCCGGCAGAACGAGACGATGTCGTGGACCACGAGGAAGTACCCGGGGAAGCCGAGCGCGGCGATCACGCCGAGTTCGTGCTCGATCTGCCGGTACGCCGCCGGCGCCTCCTCCCGGGTGCCGAACCTGCGCAGCGCGCCCCGGTGGACCAGTTCCCGGAGCCAGCTGTCCTCGTCGTGACCGGGTGGCACGTCGAACGGGGGCAACCGGGGGGCGACGAGGCTCAGGTCGAAGGCGCACTCGGCGGCCAGCTCGGCGGCGCCGCGCACCACCCAGGGGTACCGGGCGAACCGGGCGGCCATCTCCGCCCCGGACCGCAGGTGCGCGGCACCGGCCGGGGGCAGCCAGCCGTCCATCTCGTCGAGGGTGCGCCGGGCGCGGATCGCCGCCGTGGCGGTGGCCAACGGCCACCGGGACGGGGTGGCGTAGTGCACCGCGTTGGTGGCCACCGCCCGCAGTCCCCGGCGCTCGGCCAGCGAGACCAGGACGTCGTTGTGGGCGGTGTCGGTCGGGCCACCGTGGTCGAACAGCTCCACGGCGACCCGGTCGGCGCCGAAGAGTTCGACCAGCCTCCCCAGTTCCCGGTCGGCAGCTGGGACACCCCCGCCGGTCAGGGCGGACCGGACCGAGCCCTTCCGG